>NZ_JBOZRT010000084.1:0-12250 GCF_050789165.1 Azospirillum sp. | reverse complement strand
CATCACGATGGTGCCGAGCGCCCAGGAGACCGCCGCGGTCAGCATCAACGCCGGCCCAACGAACGCCGACGGTGGCGCCGAGAGCGCCTCCGGCCCCAGCAGCACGAGAAGGCCGCCGAGCCCGCAGACCAGACCGACGATCTGACGCGGCTTCGGCCGCTCCGACAGGAACAGCATCGCGAACAGGGTCGCCCACGCCGGCATGGTGAAGGCGATGACCGCCGCCTGCGAGGTCGCCATGAGCTGTTGCCCAAACGCGGTGCAGAGGTTGAAGACCAACACGTTCAGCAGCCCCGCCAGCAACAGCGCCGGGATTTCACCCCTGTCCACCGCCAGGCGGTGCCGCATCAGGCGCGCCATCCCCAGCATGAGAAGGGCGCCCGAGGTGAAGCCGATCGCGCGCAAGCTCAGGGGCGGCATCTGGGTCAGGATCGTCTTTACCGCCGGCCAGTTCAGCCCCCAGAACAGGCTGATCGCCGCGATGAGCGCGTACTTTGCCGGGCCGGGCACACCGTGCCTCATGACACGGCCGGCGGCGTGACGAGGCCGAACCGTTCGGCGCGGTCGAGCAGCGCCTTCACCGACGACGCCGACCAGCTGGTGCCGCCGCGCGGGGTGCGGACGCGCATTTCCTCCAGGCGCGCGGCGATGGCGCGCAGGCTGAGGGCGGGGTCGGCGCCCTTGATGCCGGCGATCACCAGCAGGATGTCGTCCTTCGGCGGCTTGCGCGGCGCCGGTTCGATCAGCGTCCGCTCGGCCAAGCCCTCGGCCACGAGCCGGTGCACCGCTCGCGACAGCCGGTCCGCCGTCCACGGCCGGTCGGGCGAACCGAGCCGGCCCAGGGCCCTGGCCACCTTGCCCCAGGCGTTCGCCGGGCGCAGGGCGCGGACCTTCGGCATCCAGGCCTCCATGGTGGACAGCAGTTCGGCCAGGTACTGCCGGTCGCGGATCTCCGCCAGCTGTCGGATGGCGTCGGGATCGCGTGCGCGCAGGCGCGGGTTGCCCCCCACCCTGCCCCGCGCCTTGGCCGCCCGCAGCCCGGCCTTGGTGCGCTCGCGGATCAGCGCGCGCTCAAGCTCGGCGGCGGCGCCGAGGACCTGGAGGGCGAACTTGCCCTGCGGGGTGGAGGTGTCGATCGGGTCGCGCAGCGACTTGAAGTGGGCGCCGCGCCCCTCCAGCCCCTCGATGACCTCCAGCAGGTGCGAGAGCGAGCGCGCCAAACGGTCGATGCGCGCGACCACCAAGATGTCGCCGCGCTTCACCTGGGCGACGGCTTTGGCCAGCTCCGGCCGCGCCCGGCTGGCGCCGGACGCCTTCTCCTCGAAGATGGTCGTGCAGCCGGCCGCCCTCAGCTCGTCGAGCTGGCTGAAGGTGGCCTGGTCCTCGGTGGAGACGCGCGCGTAGCCGATGAGCGTCATGGGATGCCGTTCGGAGGGTTCGAAGCACCCCTTTGTACACTCTGTTCAGTTCTGTGAAAACGATCGTTTGGCGACACTGTACAGCCATTCCCGCCCCATCGGTGACCGGCGGTTGCCGACCAGCGGAAAAGCGCGGCCACCGGAGACGGCGCCGCGCGGCGACGCCGGCGCGCTTGGTGGACGGCACCTTCAGCCCATGCTGCGCCAAGCCCTGAGCGCCCATTCCACCATTCCAGCCGCCATTCTCCCAGCTCGCGCCCGGCGACAGAAGGCCTTCGGAGCGCTCCGACCGACGCGGCAAGCCCAGCCGGCCTCACGCATCACATCCACGTACATCTATGTCGCTTTAGCCACAATCACTGTTTTATCAGCGGCTTTTGCGTTCAACCGAGCCACGCCGGAGGGAAGACGACGAGCGGCGACATCGCGCGTCTCAGGCGCGCCACGCTGCCGGATCCAGCCGCCCCGACACACTCCCGCCGCTGAGCCGCGATGACCTCGATCCGGTGGGCCATGCCGCGCGCTCTCTTCGGCGCCCCACCGTGCTTGATACGGCATTGGCGCGGACCTCCCCCGCCGCGCCGTCATCCGAGCAGCCCCCGCACCGGGACCGGAGGGCGGAGATGCGGCATACCGAAGTGCCGACTCGGGAATGCCTACCGAAATGCCGACACCGCACCACGGCGCCGGCGAGCGCCGCTGACCTGCCCTTCAGGCGCCCCGCCCTCCCGTTCTTCCCCGCTGCAACGACGGAACGGACGGCCACTGCGATTCGGATCCGGAGCGGCCCGATTCGCACCCGCGCAGGGTCGAAAGCGGAGCCTGCACGTTGAAACCGGCTGCGTTATCCATTGGCAGTTCGGTATGCGTCACCTCCGCCGACTCGCGAGTCGCATGGGTTATCCGCCGGCACTTCGGTAGACCATAACAAATAGAAACAATCAAATATCTTCCGATAGGCCCTGCATACCGAAGTGCCGTGTTGAACTTTCTATGCCCTTCCACATTATTCGCCACAGCAGTGCTTTGTTGCACGGGAGAAGGACATGGGCGAGATCCACCAGCTGGTCACCACGCACGGCCGTGACCGTGCCAAGGATCTCGTCTCCGCGGAAGAGCGCCATCACGTCGACCTCGCTGTCCAGGTCATGGGCGAGGAGGAGCACACACAGCGCGTTTATCTGTACTCCGGCTTCGCCATGACCAACCTGCCGCACCGGCGGCTCAAGCACGACAACGACGCGTGGGAGCGCCAGAACGGGCGCTTCACGCTGCTGGTCGAGCCCGGCCGCCTGATCGGCCGCGACGGAAAGCCGATCCGCGACGGCGACGGAAAGCCCAAGGTCATCGGCATTCCCTACGGGCCGCGCGCCCGCCTCATCCTGATCTACCTTCAATCGGAAGCCGTCCGCACACAGTCGCCCGACGTGAAGATCGGCTCCTCGATGGCCGACTGGATGGAGAAGATGGGCGTCTCCAACGGCGGGACCAGCTACACCGCCGTCGGCGAGCAGGCCATGCGCCTGAGCGCCTGCCGCCTCACCGTCGGCTGGACCGAGGACGACCAGGGCCGGTCGGGCTTCGAGCGGGCCAGCATCGTGTCGGCGATGATGTTCACCGCGCCCAGCACCGATCCCCGCCAGGGAAGCCTGTGGGACGAGACGGCCCGGCTGTCCGGCGAGTTCTTCCAGGCCCTGGTCGACCACCCGATGCCGGTCAGCGAGGCGGCCATCAAGGCGATCAAGTCCAGCAGCCTGTCGCTGGACGTCTACGTCTGGCTCTGCTACCGGCTGCGCAGCATCTCCAAGCCGACCACCATCAGCTGGGAGGCGCTGCGCTCTCAGTTCGGTCCGCAGGTCCAGCAGATGTTCAAGTTCCGCCAGGGTTTCCTGCCCGCCCTCTAGGAAGCGACCGCGGTGTATCCGGACGCCAACGTGGAGATCGACCCGAAGGGCGCCGGCCTGATCCTGAAACCGAGCCGTCCGGCCGTGCCGGAAGCCGAAACCAGACGCCGCATCGTCAGCCGCCCGTTCTGACGGCGCGCCCGCCACCGACACACCGGACGCGCCGCCTTCGGGCGGCGTTTTCCGTTTCCGCGCCGGCACGCCCGACTCGGCACTTCGGTAGGCATCGCCGCCGTGACGCCCGCCAACCGCTGGGCGCGCTGCACCGTCCGAGGCCTGTTCAGGGCCGGCACTTCGGTATGCCCGTCATCGGGACGGTTCATCGCGCGCATCGGCGACCGGCACTTCGGTATGGCGGCGGCGCGGTCGTCGGAGGTGGGAGGCGCAACACGCATCTCGGATTGACGTGTTGCGTCTCCCCCTGTACCCCTAAAGGCGACGTGGGAGCGTGGTCGGGCAAGGAGGATCGATGCAGGCGGACGACTTGAAGAGCTTTCGGGAGCGGCGGGGCTTGAGCCAAGCCGACTTCGCGGCGTGGCTCAACGACCGGCTCGGGCGCAAGTACGACCGCCAGAGGATCAGCCGCTGGGAAACCGGCGGCGAGAAGATCCCAACGGCGGTGGCGCGGCTTCTCCTCGACGAGGTCGTCGCGGCGCCCACGGAGCGGCACGGGCCGGCGCTCGTGTCGTCGGTCAGCCTGCAGAAGGGCGGCGTGGGCAAGACCACCACCAGCGTGAACGCCGCGAGCATCCTGGCGCTGGAGGGCTACCGGGTCCTGCTGATCGACGCCGACCCGCAGGCGAGCGCCACCCTGCATCTCGGCTTCGACCCCATCGGCCTCCAGGCGAGCGGGCGGACCATCGACAACGCCTTCCGCGACGGGGTGCCGATCGCGGACGTCATCGTCACGGTCGAGCACAGCGGGCTCGACCTCGTGCCGTCGTCGATCCGCCTGTCGAAGACGGAAGCCGAACTCATGTCACGACCCGCCAGCAACTTCATCCTCAAGAAGCTGATGATGGCGGTGCGCTCCGACTACGACTTCGTCTTCATCGACACCCCGCCCCACCTCTCGCAGATGACCCTGAACGCGCTCACCGCGGCGGACACCGTGCTCATCCCCTGCCAGACCGAGGTCCTTGCGGTGGCCGGCGTCGAATACCTGCTCGACACGATCAACGAGATCCGGGAGCTATGCCACCCCACCCTCCAGGTGCTCGGGATCCTGCCGACCATGTACAACAGCCGCCTGACCCAGGACCGGGAGTCGCTGCGCGAGATGCACGAGCGCTACGCGGCCAGCCTGCGCGTCTTCGAACCGGTGCCGCGGGCGACGGTGTACGGGCAGTCGGTGGCCGCCGGGCGCGCCGCCGTCGAGGCGATCCCGGACGCGGCGGGCGCCGGCGCGTTCCGCGCCGTCGTGGACGCGCTCGTCACCGAGCGGACCCGGCGCTTCGGGTCGACCCAGGAGGTTGCCCATGTCGCGTAAGCTGGCACGCACCAACCCGGGCATGGCGGCGCTGCGCGCGGCCCCCCGGCAGATCGACGCCAGCGGCAGCCTGCCCATCGCGCGCTCCGGGCACACGGGACGGATGGCCGAAATCTCGGTCGACCTGATCGGCGACAACCCGCACCAGCCGCGCCGGCATTTCGACGAGGCCGAGGCGCTGGCGCTGCGGGAGTCGATCGAGCGCTATGGCCTTCTCGAACCCATCGGCGTGGCGGCGCAGGACGACGGCTCGTACCGGCTGGTGTTCGGCGAACGCCGCCTGCGCGCCGTCCGCGCCCTCGGTCACGGCACCATCGCGGCCGTGCTCATCGGCCCCGACGTTCCGGCCGACGAGGTGTCCATCATCGAGAACCTGCAGCGCGTCGACCTGACCCCCTTCGAGGCGGCCGACGCGATGGCCGGCCTGATGGAGCGGCGCCGCTGCTCGCAGGCGGAGGTCGCGCGCCTGCTTGGGCTCGACAAGGCCGAGGTGTCGCGCACCCTGGGGCTTCTGCGGCTGCCGCACGCCGTGCGCGAAGAGTACCCCCTCTACCGGCCCCCGATGTCGGCGCTCCGGCAGATCGCGCGGGCGGACACCGAGGCCGAGCAGCTCCGCCTCTGGAAGGCCTACAAGGCCGTCGAAGACCGCGGCGGCGATCCCGCCACCGTCCCGGCCAAAGCGGTTCCGCCGCGCAGCGCGGAGCCGGACAGCGAACCGGCGGCGCGGGCGGCGAACGAGCCGCCGGAAGTGGCCCTGTCGGCGCTGTCGAAGCGGGTGGCCCGGCATCTGTTTTCGGTGCGCAACGCCCTTCAGGCGTTGCGCGACACGCCCAACGCCCAGGCTTTGGCCGAAACCGACCGTGACATGCTGCACGACATGCGCGAGGCGATCGACGCGATCCTGCGCCGCCAGTCCGACTGAGCGTCGCCGGGGCTGGGCGTGGCGTTGAAATTTTCAACGCCACGCGCCGCACCGCCCGTGGCCGTATCGAGCGAACGGGCGCTCGTGCGGGAACTCCCCATGCGCTTTGATCCGTCGGCGGCGGGCTCCCGGGGCCGCTGCCGCGCCGGGCGCGCGGATCACGGGGACGGCGCGTCCCTCGCCTCCGGATCGGGCTCCTCGGCAGGGCCGTCCGTCTGGGCCAAGTTGAGGAGCACGGCTCGGCAGCGCGCGTCTATCGCGGCGGCGAACGCGGGCAGCATCGGGTGGTCGCCCGCGGGCATCGCCCGGACCGTCTCGACGGCCTGCGGCAGCTCGCGGCGCGTCCGCTCGGCCAGGGCGGCGATCCGGGTGAGGATCATCGTGCGGTTGAAGCCGCAGTCGTCGGCCATCCGCTGCCAGTGTCGGCCCTTGATGTGGTCGCCGCGGACCTTTCCGGCGATGGCCTGCGACAGGTTCTGCGTGATGGTGTCCCACGCCGCCGCGCACATCAGGTCGTAGAGCGGCGCCAGCGCCGCCCCGCGCCCGGTGAGCAGGACGCTGTAGTTTTTGGCGTGGGCGTCGGTGTTGCAGATCAGCACGTTGAACACCACGGCGTCGAGCAGGCGCGTGCGGTCGGCCGCGGTCAGGTGCGCGTCCGCCACGGCGAACAGGTCGGCGAGGCGCGGCCCCTTGATGCCCGTGCGGTTGCGCTCGTACTTCGCCCCCGGCGGCTTGCCGAGCGCCTGGCAGAAGTCCTCCTGGTGGAGGCGCAGCCAGCGCCCGTCCCGCTGCACCCGGTCGTAGCGGGTCACCAGCAGGTAGCTCCGCCCGCCGGCCCGGCCGGTGGTCACCGCGGCGGCCTTCAGGCCGCACCGCGCGGCGAGCGTCGCGCACAGCGCTTCGTTCGGCACGCTGCCCCACAGGCGCTGGCGGGCGTCGGGCTTCAGGATGTGGGTGGACGGCGCCCCATTGACGGGGATTCCCAGCCGCCCGTCCGGGAGCAGCGCCACGGGCAGCTTCTCCTGGACGCCGGCCAGCGACATGGACACGCCGTCCTCGCCGGCCAGAAAGGGCTTGGCCGGAAGCTCCTCGATGATCCGCTCCAGGTCGGCCTCCCCCTCGATCGGACGATAGCCGGACGCCGCCCCCGGCCGGAGCTGCCCGATGGCCAGCGCGCCCGCCGTGTCGCCGCCGATCCGCTCCAGGATGCCGATCACGTCCTGGGGGGCCACGCCGAGCGTCCGGCCGACGGCCAGGAGGGCGGCGTCCTCGGGCAGCAGGTTGGCGAGCCACGGCATGAGGACGTCCGGCCCGAAGGGGCCGCGGTCGAGTGGCATCGTCAGCGACACCGGAAACGCTCCCCGCGTCCGGCGCCAGCGGGGGTCGTAGGCGAAGGACGGCCCGTCCGCGCCGAGCGCCACCGTGCCGACGGGAAGGTGCTCGTAGAAAACCGGAAGCGTGCTCACGCCGGATCTCCAAGATCGGGAAGGTCGGGGTAGGCGTCGGCGTGGCCGGCGCCGCCCGGCGGGCTGGTCGCCGGGGAGGCGTCCATCAGCCGGATGCCGAGCCCGCGGGCGACGGCCAGCGCCTTGCCGAGCTGGCAGGTTGGCTTGCCGCCCTCCAGCTCGACGATGAAGCGCTCGCCGACGTTCACCGCCAGGGCGAGGTCGCGCTGGGTCATGCCGAGGGCTTGGCGGCGTGCGCGAACGAGGCTGCCGAAGCGGGCCGGCGTATCGACGATGTCCATAGCGCCCCACATTCTTCCCGCTCGGGATGATGTGGCAGGTGCAGGGGTGTGTCAAGGGGGATGGCTTCCCGCTCGGGAAGAACGTGCGTCGCTTGGACAGCCGAGGCGTTCCGGCTTTCCGCTCGGGGCGATGTGGCTGTCTGTGCGCACACGGGACAACACGGACCATAGCACCCCACTTGGGCGGGTTGGGGTGGACGAGCGGCGACGTCGGGATGGAGCGCCGTGAAAGGCCCCCGATCCGGTGACCAGCGCGCGGACGCGCGCTCCGGCCGGCGGTGGGGCCTGGAACCGCTGGTCGGGGAGGCGTCTGGGCGAACCGACGATGCAGACGGAGCCGGTGCCCGGTCCTGTTCGAGAGAAGATCTTGCGGCGCCGGCCCTTCGCTTGGGGCATTCGTCGATGCCACCACGCCGGGCGCGTTGAAATTTTCAACGGGTGGGGACAGGACCGAGCCCGGCCGTTGTCCGGCTGTCTGCGCGCGCACTGACGCATGGTGCCGGAAGGCGGTGTTCCGCGCCTTTCCGTCCCCTACGCCTTGCGCCGTCGCCCGCCCTTCTTGCCGAAGCCCGCGGCCTTGGCGAGCCTGGAGCGCTCCGCCGCGACGTCCGGCGCGGTCATGGGATAGTCCGCGGGCAGCCTCCAGCGGGCGCGGTATTCCTCGGTGCTCAGCCCATGCGCGCCGGCGAGATGCCGACGCAACGTCCTCTGCGCCTTGTCGCACTCCAGGCAGACGATCGCCTCCCGGCTGACCGAGCGCCGGATCGGCACGGCGGGCTGGCGCGATGGGGGCTGCACCGCGGCGGACGCGGCGCCGTCGAGGGCCAGCAGCGCGCTCCGCACCGCGCCGATCAGCGGAGCGAGGTCGGCGACGGGAAGCGCGTGACCATGAAGGTAGGCGGTCACCACGCGCGTTGTCAGCGCCGCCACATCGTTGTCGCTCATCGTTTCTCTCCGGCGGCTCTTTTCCCGCGCACCCGCAGCGATAGCCCAGCATTCCGGGCGCGGCAAGCCTCCGCGTCGTACCGCGCCGGGGAGGCGGGTCCAGAAGCGTGGATCGCGCAACGCCGCAAGGCCGATCAGCAGCGGCGGCGCGCCGGGCGCGCCATCGGGAACGAGGCGCGCGGGCGGCGGGAGGCCGCGCCGCTCGTCCAGGGCGGCGATCACAGAGACGGTGCGCGTGGCTCCGGCCTTTTGGAACCGCTCCCCGGGGACGATGCCGGCAGCGCGCGTCATCGGCCGTGTTCGACGCCGTCGAGGTCCGCCAGGACGTGGGCGTAGTCTTGCGGATCGAGCTGGCGCGGGTCGGCCGCCATGGCGCGCAACGCCCGCCAGTCGGCGTCGGTGAAACGCGCCGCGGGGAACGTGCCGCCGTCGTCGGCGATGGACACCAGCCCGCGCTCCAGCATCGAGCGCACCGCGGCCGGCATCTTGACCTGCCCCTTGGACGGCCCGGTCGCCCACCGCTTCAGCCCGATGCCTCGGTGAGCGGGCGGGCGGCGTTCCAGCGGACCATGAATTCGCGGCGGATCAGCTCGCGCTCGGGCGGCGTGAACAGGGTGGGCGGGTCGGACATGGGGGCTCCCTGGGGACGGTGCCGCACCGGGTAGCGCAACCCGGCGCGCTGGGGAAGGGCCGGCGCTCGGGAGGGCGGATGCCGATCCGGTACCCGGAGGTGAGCGGAAGGGAGGTCCGTGCGGGATTGGAGGGGGAAATGCCTTCCCCCTGGACCGAGCCGGCCGCAGCCGTCTCGGCCACACCCCCGTCGAGCGGGGGCCAGCCCCCGCAACGCCCCCGAAGGTGCTTTGGAAGGCCTCGCGGCCTTGGTGTTCCGAATCGGCGTGGGACCCGGGCCCACGCCGATCCCGTGCGGGGGAAAGAGGATGTCCCCCTCTCTCCCCCGCGAGGGCCGCCTGTTGCCGGGCAGGGCCGCCGGTTCAGGGCACGGCACGTGCCCCTCGCCGTGGCAGCCCGGCCCGGCGCGCCGGCCCTCGCCCCCCACTCACCCACCGCTCGCGCGGCCCCGGGAAGCAGCAGCGGCTTGCTGCTGCTTCGCAGCTTCACAGAGAGTGGAAAGAGACCATGAGCACCCAGCTCGTTCCCCTGTCCCAGCTTCTCCCGCCCACCGCCAACCCGCGCCGGCGCATCGCCCCTGCCGCCATCGAGGGGCTGGCGTCCTCCATCCGCACCGACGGCGTGCTCCAGAACCTCGTGGTGACGTGCCTCAAGGGCGACCGCTTCCGCGTCGTCACCGGCGAGCGCCGCTACCGGGCCTTGAAGCTGCTGGAAAGCCGCGGCGAGGTCGCGTCCGATCACCGGGTGCCGGTCGAGGTGCGCCATGGCCTGAAGCCCGTCGACGCCCAGCGGATCGCCCTGGTGGAGAACGTGCAGCGCGGGGCGCTGGACGCCATCGACGAGGCGGACGGCATCGCGGCGCTGCTTCAGAAGGGCGCCACGCTGGACGACGTGGTGGCGCAGACGGGGCTCAGCACCACCACCGTGAAACGCCGGCTGGCGCTGGCCGGGCTGTGCGCCGAGGCGAAGCGGGCGGTGCGCGACGGCACCATCGGGCTCGGCATCGCCGAGGCGCTGACGCTCGGCACGCACGAGCAGCAGCGGCGCATCCTCGCCGACATCGACAGCGGCGCCTGGATTGAGGCGGACGACGTGCGCGCCCGGCTGATCGAGGAAAAGCCGTCCGTCGCCATGGCGGTGTTCCCGCTGGCGCGCTACGGCGGCACCTTCACCGCCGACCTGTTCGCCGAAGCCGAAGCCACCTACTTCGACGACGCCGACCAGTTCCACGCCTTGCAGCGGCAGGCCGTCGAGCTGATGGCGGCGTCGCGGGCGGCGAGCGCCGCCTTCGTGGACGTGTTCGACACGCACAGGGCGCCGTGGTGGCACTACCGCGCGGCGCAGGAGGGGGAGAGCGGCGGCGTGGTCATCAACCTGACCCCTTCCGGCCGGGTCGAGGTGCGCGAGCGCCTGGTGCGCCACGAGGTGCAGCCCACCGTTATGGTCGAGACGCGGGAGAGCCCGTTGGCGGTGCAGCGGGAGCGGCCGGAGTTTCCGGTGTGGCTGGTGCGCCACATGACCGCGCACAAGACGCTGGCGGTGCAGAAGCTGCTGATCGCCGCCCGGCGCACGGCCAGGGAGGTGGCGGTGGTGCTGCTGATGCGGGGCGCCGATGGCCATCACGGCCGGGTGTCGCTGGAAGCGCATCCCGCGCTCGTCCTGTGCGCGGGCGAGGACGGCCGGCCGCGCAGCTGGGACGCCCTCGAGGCGGCGGCGGCCCGCTTCGAGCGCCTGCTCGGCCTGGAGCCGGCCGGGGAGGACGAGCCCGCGTACGGGCCGCGCAGCCGGGGTGCGTGGGAGCGGCTGGTGGGCGCTCCCAAGGACGGCGCCGCGCTGTACGAGCGAGTGAAGCGGCTGGGCGACGAGGACCTGGATGCCCTGCACCTGTTCCTGACCATCCTCGCGTTCGGCCAGGGCGACATGGAGGCCATCGACCATGGCGACAGCCTGTTCAACCGGGTGGCGCGCGACCTCGGGGCCGACATGCGCGACTGGTGGCGGCCGGACGCGGCGTTCCTCGGCGGGCGCACCCGCGACCAGCTCGGCGCCATCGCGGTGGAGAGTGGCGCCAGCGTCTCCATGGCGCGGCTGTCGGACTACCGGAAGGCCGATCTGGTCGCCGCGCTGGCGGCGCACTTCGCGCGCACGGCCGAGACCGGGGACGGCGCGCCGGAGGGGCAGGTGAAGGGCCGGGACTGGCTGCCCGACGCCATGCGCTTCGGGGCCGGGCCGGACGCCGGAGACGAACCGGACGCGGCGCTGCCGGCCGCCGCGGAGTAGGACCGGACCGGGCCGCCTTTCCTCGGGAGGGCGGCCCTTCGGGCCGGAAATACCCGCGCCGGCCGCTGTGGGCGGCCGGCGGATGCCCCCCGTCCAACGGTGGCGATGCCTCCGATACGAAGCACGGCGGCGGGTTGGACCAGGCGCCGGCCTTGCGAACAGGTTGGGCTATGCCGCTGGCTGGCCGTGACACCGTTTTCCAGCCGATGGGGCAGGCGGAAACGCCGGCTAACAGCGGAGCGAAACAGCCCGTATCTGGCACGAGGAAGCCGCTGACGTCCGTGCCAGTGGTCGAGTGGGCCCCGACTGTGCCAAAATAAGTGACAAAACCGGCGTGCCATTTGCGGATGCGGATCATGGGTTCTGACACTTTTCCGCCTATCCTGATTGGGTATGCGCGCGTATCGACTTCCGATCAGACGGTGAACCCCCACGTCGACGAACTGGTGCGTGCCGGTGTCGACTCGGAGCGGATCTACACCGACGTCGCGAGCGGTGCGAAGGCGGAGCGGCCAGGGTTGATAGCCTGTATGCGCGCCCTGCAGCCGGGCAATGTCCTGGTCGTCGTCAAGCTCGACCGCTTGGCGCGGTCGGTCGCCCACTTGGTGGAGTTGGGGCAGGAACTGGAGCGGCGTCGGGTCGCGCTGCGCGTCCTGAACCTCGGCATCGATACCGCGACCCCGGTGGGGCGGCTCATGTTCACCATTGTGGCGGGCATAGCGGAGTTCGAGCTCGACCTGATTCGGGAGCGTACCCGGGCTGGCCTTGCCGCTGCTCGTGCCCGTGGCCGACCGGGTGGGCGCAAGCCGGCACTGACCGGCGTTCGGCTGGACACGGCGCGGACGCTCTGGGCTGATCCCTCCATCTCGGTCGAGGATATTGCCGCCCAGTACAAGGTGTCGCGGCGCACTCTGT
>NZ_JBOZRT010000083.1:0-100959 GCF_050789165.1 Azospirillum sp. | reverse complement strand
GATTACCAGGGTGATCCGGCGGCGGTGCAGGCCACGGCCGAGGAGATCGCCTACCTGTGCGCGGCGGCGGGCGAGTACTTCGCCACGCCGGTCCGCGCGCAAGACGTGGTGTGGAGCTATTCCGGCGTGCGGCCGCTGGTCGACGACGGCGCCTCGGCGGCGCAGGCGGCGACGCGCGACTACGTGCTGGCGCTGGACACGCCGGAGGGCGGGGCGCCGCTGCTGAGCGTGTTCGGCGGCAAGATCACCACCTACCGCAAGCTCGCCGAGGCGGCGCTGGCGAAGCTGGCGCCGCACCTGCCCCTGGCCAACGGCTCCTGGTCGGACCGGGCGCCGATGCCGGGCGGCGACTTCGCGGTGGACGGAACCGGGGCGCTGATTACGGAGCTGCGCGCCCGCTACCGCTTCGTCGAGCCGGAGCACATGGCGCGGCTGGTGCGCGCCTACGGCACCCGCACGCGCGTGCTGCTGGGCAGCGCCACGCGCGCGACGGACCTGGGGCGGCGCTTCGGGGCGGACCTGACGGAAGCGGAGGTCCGCTACCTGATGGCGGAGGAGTGGGCGCAGACGGCCGAGGACGTGCTGTGGCGCCGCTCTAAGCTCGGCCTGCGGCTGGCGCCGGCCGAGGTGCGGGAACTCGAGGATTTCATGGCCGCGGCGCGCGCGAGCATCGATGCGGCGGCGGAATGACGGGAGGAACGACGCGGTGAGCCTGGTCCTGGACACGGTCAGCATGCATGTGGGCGGGCACACCCACATCGAGCAGGTGTCGCTGACGCTGGAGCGCGGCTCGCTGAACGTGCTGCTGGGCCCGACGCTGTCCGGCAAGACGTCGCTGATGCGGCTGATGGCCGGGCTGGACAAGCCCTCGGCCGGGCGCGTGCTGGTGGACGGGCGCGACGTGACCGGCGTGCACGTGCGCCAGCGCTCGGTCGCCATGGTCTACCAGCAGTTCATCAACTACCCCTCGCTGACGGTGTACGAGAACATCGCCTCGCCGCTGCGCGTCGCCCGCCGTCCGAAGGCCGAGATCGATCGCAAGGTCCGCGAGGCCGCCCGGCTGCTGAAGCTGGAGCCCTACCTGGACCGCACGCCGGCGCAGCTCTCGGGCGGCCAGCAGCAACGCACCGCCATCGCCCGCGCGCTGGTCAAGGACGCGCAGCTGGTGCTGCTCGACGAGCCGCTGGCCAACCTGGACTACAAGCTGCGCGAGGAGCTGCGCGAGGAGCTGCCGAAGATCTTCGCCGCCAGCGGTGCCGTCTTCGTCTACGCCACCACCGAGCCGGCGGAGGCGCTGCTGCTGCGCGGCAACACGGCGACGCTGTGGGAGGGACGGCTGGCGCAGTTCGGCCGCACGCCGGACGTCTACCGCCGCCCGGCCAACATCACCAGCGCGCGCGTGTTCTCCGACCCGCCGCTCAACACCATGCGGGTGCACAAGCGCGGCGCCCAGGTGGTGCTGGACACCGGCGACGCCGAGGCGGCGCGCGGCGTGCTGGCCGGGCTGCCGGACGACACCTACACCGTCGGTTTCCGCGCCGACTACCTGTACCTGCGCCGCCCCGACGCCGAGGCGATCGCGGTGACCGGCACCGTGGCGGTCAGCGAGATCACCGGTTCCGAGAGCTTCGTGCACGTGGACGTGCCGCGCGCCGACGGCGGCAGCGACCGCTGGGTGGCGGTGTCGCGCGGCGTGCTGGACGTGGAACCGGGCGAGCGCATCGAGGTCTTCATCGACCCGCGCCGCGTCTTCGCCTTCGGGCACGACGGCACGCTCGCGGCCGCGCCGCCGCTGGCCGTGGCGGCGTGAGGGGAGGGGAGCATGGCCCGCATCGACCTTCAGAACCTGGCGCACAGCTACGTCCCCAACCCCAGGGGGCCGCAGGACTACGCGCTGAAGCGGATGGACCACGTCTGGCGGCAGGGCGGCGCCTACGCGCTGCTCGGGCCGTCGGGCTGCGGCAAGACCACGCTCTTGAACATCATCTCCGGCCTGCTGGTGCCCAGCGAGGGGCGGGTGCTGTTCGACGGTAAGGACGTGACCGGGCTGCCGACCGAGGCGCGCAACATCGCCCAGGTGTTCCAGTTCCCGGTCGTCTACGACACCATGACGGTGTACGAGAACCTCGCCTTCCCGCTGCGCAACCGCGGCCTGCGCGGGCTGGCGGTGGACGCGCGGGTGCGCGAGATCGCCGAGCTGCTCGACCTCACGCCCGACCTCAAGCGGCGCGGCAGCGGCCTGACGGCGGACGCCAAGCAGAAGATCTCGCTGGGCCGCGGCCTCGTGCGTCCGGACGTCGCCGCCATCCTGTTCGACGAGCCGCTGACCGTCATCGACCCGCACCTGAAGTGGGAGCTGCGGTCCAAGCTGAAGGCGCTGCACCGCGCGCTCGACCTGACGATGATCTACGTGACGCACGACCAGACCGAGGCGATGACCTTCGCCGACACGGTGGTGGTGATGCACGACGGCGCGGTGGTGCAGATGGGCCGCCCGCAGGAGCTGTTCGAGCGCCCGGCGCACGTCTTCGTCGGCCACTTCATCGGTTCGCCCGGCATGAACGTGCTGCCGGCGACCGTCTACGGCCGCACCGCGCACGTCGGCGGGCACGAGATCCGGCTGGCGCGCGGCTACCCGCCCATCGCGGCGAACCGCGTCGAGATCGGCGTGCGGCCGGAGTTCGCGACGCTCGGCCCAGCAGGTTCCGGCGTGCCGGTGCGGGTGCGCCGCATCGACGACCTGGGCCGCGTCCGCCTCGCCAAGGTGGAGCTGGCCGGCATCCCGATGGCGGCGACGGTGCCGGAGGCGATGCCGCTGGTGGGCGACGAAGCCTCGCTGACGTTCGAGCGGGACATGGTGCACGTCTACGCCGACGGGCATCTGGTGGAAGGGGAGGCGGCATGATGGACAAGCCGGTCAACCAGGGAGCATGGCTGCTCGTCCTGCCGGTGCTGCTGATCGTCGCCTTCTCGGCGATCGTGCCGCTGATGACGGTGGTCAACTACTCGGTCCAAGACACGTTCGGGAACAACCAGTTCTTCTGGAACGGCATCGGCTGGTACCAGGAGCTGCTGGACCCCTCCACCGACCTGGGCGGGCGCTTCTTCGACGCGCTGTGGCGCAACCTGCTGTTCTCGTTCCTGATCCTCGCCATCGAGGTGCCGCTGGGCATCGCCGTGGCCTTGAGCATGCCGCGCCAGGGCTGGCGGGTGGCGGCAACGCTGGTGGTGCTGGCGCTGCCGCTGCTGATCCCCTGGAACGTCGTCGGCACCATCTGGCAGATCTTCGCCCGCGAGGACATCGGCCTGCTGGGGTGGGTGGTGAACCACCTGGGCATTTCCTACAACTACACGGCCGACCCGCTGTCGGCGTGGGTGACCATCGTCACCATGGACGTGTGGCACTGGACCTCGCTGGTGGCGCTGCTGTGCTACGCCGGGCTGCGCTCCATCCCCGACGCCTTCTATCAGGCGGCGCGCATCGACGGCGCGTCGCGCTGGGCGATCTTCCGCAACATCCAGCTGCCGAAGATGCGCCGGGTGCTGCTGATCGCCGTGCTGCTGCGCTTCATGGACAGCTTCATGATCTACACCGAGCCGTTCGTCGTCACCGGCGGCGGCCCCGGCAACTCGACCACCTTCGTCTCCATCGACCTCGTCAAGCTGGCGCTCGGCCAGTTCGACCTGGGCAAGGCGGCGGCGCTGTCCATCGTCTACAACCTGATCATCCTCGCGGTTTGCTGGGTCTTCTACACGGTGATGACCCGCATGGATTCGCAAAGGAGCTAGAGCCATGCTGCGCGCGCGGATCGTGCTGGGCCTCTACATCGTCTTCCTGCTGCTGCCGATCTACTGGCTCGTCAACATGAGCCTGAAGACCAATTCGGAGATCGTCAGCGGCCTGACGCTGTGGCCGCACACTCTGACGTTCGAGAACTACACGAAGATATTCACCGATCCGTCCTGGTACTCGGGCTACATCAACTCGCTGCAGTACGTGGCGCTGAACACGGTGCTGTCGATCGCGCTGGCGCTGCCGGCGGCGTACGCCTTCTCGCGCTACCGCTTCGTTGGCGACAAGCACCTGTTCTTCTGGCTGCTGTCGAACCGCATGGCGCCGCCGGCGGTGTTCGCGCTGCCGTTCTTCAACCTGTACTCGGCCATCGGGCTGTTCGACACGCCGTTCGCCGTGGCGCTGGCGCACTGCCTGTTCAACGTGCCGCTGGCGGTGTGGATCCTCGAAGGCTTCATGTCCGGCGTGCCGCGCGAGATCGACGAGACCGCGTACCTCGACGGCTACGGCTTCCCGCATTTCTTCGTGAAGATCTTCACGCCGCTGGTGGCCAGCGGGATCGGCGTCACCGCCTTCTTCTGCTTCATGTTCAGCTGGGTCGAGCTGCTGCTGGCGCGCACGCTGACCTCGGTGGACACCAAGCCCATCGCCGCCACCATGACCCGCACGGTGTCCGCCGCCGGCATGGACTGGGGCCTGCTGGCCGCGGCCGGCGTGCTGACCATCGTGCCGGGCGCCTTGGTGATCTGGTTCGTGCGCAATTACATCGCCAAGGGCTTCGCCCTCGGCCGGGTGTGAGGAGGAAGCCATGGAACACCTCGCCTGGATGGCCTGGACGTGGCAGACCGGCGTGTTCTTCGCCGTGGTCGCCGGCCTGCTGGCGCTGCTGACCGCGCTGGCCGTCAACCGGCCGGAGATCGCGCGGCCGGGGATCCTGGGGATCACCACCACGCGCGGCGACCGGCTGTTCATCGCGCTGCTCGGCAGCGCCTTCATCCATCTCGCGTGGCTCGGGCTGGTCGGCCCGGAGCTGGAGATCGCGTCGGGGCTGGCGCTGCTCTACGCGGCGGCGGTGTTCCGCTGGGTGTGAATCAAAACTGGGGAAGGGAGGAAACCATGCGCAAACTCTGTCTGGCCACCGCGTCCGCGGCGGCCCTGCTGATCGGTTCGGCGCCGGCGTTCGCCGACATGGAGGCGGCGCGCCGCTGGGTGGACAGCGAGTTCCAGCCCTCGACGCTGTCGAAGGAGGAGCAGCTCAAGGAGCTGGAGTGGTTCGTCAACGCCGCGAAGCCCTTCGCCGGCATGGAGATCAACGTCGTCTCCGAGACGATCACCACGCACGAGTACGAATCCAAGGTTCTGGCCAAGGCGTTCAGCGAGATCACCGGCATCAAGCTGCGCCACGACCTCATCCAGGAGGGTGACGTCGTCGAGAAGATCCAGACGCAGATGCAGTCGGGCAAGAACATCTACGACGCCTGGATCAACGACAGCGACCTGATCGGCACGCACTTCCGTTACAAGCAGGCGGTGCCCTTGAGCGACTGGATGACCGGCGAGGGCAAGGACGTCACGCTCCCCAGCCTGGACGTCGACGACTTCATCGGCAAGTCCTTCACCACCGGCCCGGACGGCAAGCTGTACCAGCTGCCCGACCAGCAGTTCGCCAACCTCTACTGGTTCCGCTACGACTGGTTCCAGCGCGCCGACCTGAAGCAGAAGTTCAAGGCCAAGTACGGCTACGAGCTGGGCGTGCCGGTCAACTGGTCGGCCTACGAGGACATCGCCGAGTTCTTCACCAACGACGTGAAGGAGATCGACGGCGTTAAGGTCTACGGCCACATGGACTACGGCAAGAAGGACCCGTCCCTGGGCTGGCGCTTCACCGACGCCTGGCTGTCCATGGCCGGCAACGGCGACAAGGGCATCCCCAACGGCAAGCCGGTGGACGAGTGGGGCGTGCGCATGGAGGGCTGCCGCCCGGTCGGCTCGTCGGTCGAGCGCGGCGGCGACACCAACGGCCCGGCCGCCGTCTACTCCATCGCCAAGTACGTGGAGTGGCTGAAGAAGTACGCGCCGCCGCAGGCCGCCGGCATGACCTTCTCGGAATCCGGCCCGGTGCCGGCGCAGGGCAACGTCGCCCAGCAGATCTTCTGGTACACCGCCTTCACCGCCGACATGGTGAAGCCCGGCCTGCCGGTGGTGAACGCCGACGGCACGCCGAAGTGGCGCATGGCCCCGTCGCCGCACGGCGCCTACTGGAAGGACGGCATGAAGCTCGGCTACCAGGACGCCGGCTCGTGGACGCTGCTGAAGTCCACGCCGCTGGAACGCCGCAAGGCCGCCTGGCTGTACGCCCAGTTCACCATGTCGAAGGCGGTCAGCCTGAAGAAGAGCCACGTCGGCCTGACCTTCATCCGCGAGAGCGACATCTGGGACAAGAGCTTCACCGAGCGCGCGCCCAAGCTGGGCGGCTTGATCGAGTTCTACCGCTCGCCGGCGCGCGTGCAGTGGACGCCGACCGGCGTCAACATCCCGGACTACCCGAAGCTGGCGCAGCTCTGGTGGCAGAACATCGGCGACGCCTCGTCGGGCGCCAAGACCCCGCAGGCCGCCATGGACGCCCTGGCCGCCGCGCAGGATTCGGTGCTCGAGCGCCTGGAGAAGTCCGGCGTGCAGGGCGAGTGCGGGCCGAAGCTGAACAAGAAGGAGAAGCCCGAGTTCTGGTTCGCCAAGGCGGAGAAGGACGGCAACATCGCGCCGCAACGCAAGCTGGCCAACGAGAAGCCGAAGGGCGAGACCGTCGACTACGACGAGCTGATCAAGTCGTGGCCGGCCAATCCGCCCAAGAAGGCGGCGATGAAGTGAGCATGGGGGCTCGCGCGGCGGGCCCCCTTCCTCCCACGGCTTCGCCGCGGGCCCCTCCTTCCCCCACTGCGCGGGGGCAGGTTAGTATGCCCTCCCCCGTCGAAGATGGGGGAGGGTTGGGTGGGGGCCCAACGCCATGAACTCCAGGGACGCCGACCATGCCCACGCCCGCCCACGTCCTGGCCATCGACCAGGGCACCACGTCCACCCGCGCCATCGTCTTCGACGCGCAGGGCCAGCCCGCCGGCGTCGCGCGGCGGGAGTTCGCGCAGCACTACCCCGCCGACGGCTGGGTCGAGCACGACCCCGAGGACATCTGGCGCGACACCGTCGCCGTGATGCGCGAGGCGGCCGCCGCCGCCGGTCTCGCCGCGTCGGACATCGCCGCCATCGGCATCACCAACCAGCGCGAGACCACCGTGGTGTGGGACCGCGCCACCGGCGCTCCCATCCACAACGCCATCGTCTGGCAGGACCGCCGCACCGCCGACGCCTGCCGCACCCTGGTGGAGGAGGGCTTCCTGCCGCTGGTCCAGGCCAGGACCGGCCTGCTGATCGACGCCTATTTCTCGGCCACCAAGATCGCCTGGATCCTCGACGCCGTGCCCGGCGCCCGCGCCCGGGCGGAGCGCGGCGAGCTGTGCTTCGGCACCATCGACAGCTTCCTGCTGCACCGCCTGACCGGCGGCGCCGTGCACGCCACCGACGCCACCAACGCCTCGCGCACGCTGCTGTTCGACATCCACCGGCAGGACTGGGACGACGAGCTGCTGGCGCTGTTCCGCGTGCCGCGCGCCATGATGCCGGACGTGCTGGACAGCAGCGCCGAGTTCGGCGCCGCCACCGCGGACCTGCTCGGCCGGCCCGTCCCCATCACCGGCATCGCCGGCGACCAGCAGGCGGCGACCTTCGGGCAGGCCTGCTTCGAGCCGGGCATGGTCAAGTCCACCTACGGCACCGGCTGCTTCGCGCTGCTCAACACCGGGGCGGAGCCGGTGCGCTCCGGCAACAACCTGCTGACCACCGTCGCCTACCGGCTGGAGGGCAGGCCGACCTACGCGCTGGAGGGGTCGATCTTCGTCGCCGGCGCGGCGGTCAAATGGCTGCGCGACGGGCTGGGCATCATCACGCACGCCTCGCAGACCGACGACCTCGCCACCCGCGTGCCGGACAGCCACGGCGTCTACTTGGTGCCGGCCTTCGTCGGCCTGGGGGCGCCGCACTGGGACCCGCACGCGCGCGCCGCGATCTCCGGCCTGACGCTGGACACCGGGCCGGCGCACATCGCCCGCGCGGCGCTGGAGGCGGTGGCCTACCAGACGCGCGACCTGCGCGACGCCATGCGCGCCGACTGGCCGGCGCCGGCCGGGGCGCTGCGGGTGGACGGCGGCATGGCGGCCAACGACTGGCTATGCCAGTTCCTCGCCGACATGCTGGAGGTGCCGGTCGAGCGGCCGGCGGTGATCGAGACGACCGCGCTGGGCGCGGCGTGCCTCGCCGGGCTGAAGGTCGGGCTCTACCCCGACCAAGCGGCGGTGGCCGGGGCGTGGCGCTGCGAACGGCGCTTCGAGCCGCGCATGGAGGCGGCGAAGCGCGACCGGCTGTACGGCGGCTGGCTCGACGCGGTGGAGCGGGTGCGGCGCGCGGGGAAGATGGCATGAGCGGGTGGGCGGCGAGCGCGTTGGGCGACGACCTGCGCGGCAAGCGGGTGCTGGTGACCGGCTCCAGCCGCGGCATCGGCGCCGCGGTGGCGGCGGCCTTCGCTGGGCTGGGCGCGCGGGTGGCCCTGCACGCCTCGGCCAGCCGCGAATCCGGGGAGCGTCTGGTGGCGGAGCTGGCGGCCGGCGGCGCCGACGTGCGCCTGCTCGCCGGCGACTTCCGCCGCCCGTCCGAGGTGACGGCGGTGGTGGACGGCGCGGTGGACGCGCTGGGCGGCCTCGACGTGCTGGTCAACAACGCCGGCACCATGGTCGGCCGCACGCCGCTGGCGGCGATGGACGACGCCTTCCTGGACGAGGTGATGGACCTCAACCTGCGCTCGGTGGTGGTCGCCTGCCGGCGGGCGCTGCCGGCGCTGACGGCGGCCGGCGGCGGGGCGATCGTCAATACCGTGTCGATCTCGGCGCGCACCGGCGGCAGCCCGGGCTCGTCGGTCTACAGCGCGTCGAAGGCGTTCGTGGCGACCTTCACCCGCTCGCTGGCGGCGGAGCTGGCGCCGGTGCGCATCCGCGTCAACGCGGTGTCGCCCGGCACCATCGACACCGACTTCCACGGCCGTTACTCGACTCCGGAGAAGCTGGCCGCCACCGCGGCGCGCATCCCGCTGGGCCGGCTCGGCACCGCGGAGGATTGCGTCGGCGCGTACCTCTTCCTCGCCTCGGAACGGCTTGCCGGCTACGTCACCGGCCAGACCATCGAGGTCAACGGCGGCCAGCTGATGCCGTGATTCGGAGACGATGCCGCCCACCTCCCCGGCGTCGTCAGCATTCCCGTCCCATTTCTCTAAAATTCTGTGCGCCAATAGTTACCTCTCTAAGGGCGTGAATTGGCGGGATCCTGAAGCGTCGGCGAGCCTGGACTGCGCAATTAACACAACCTAAACCATTGCGCCTTTAAGGTGATGGCCTGGAATGGCGAATCGTGCGGCCCCGGCGTCCTTCCGCTCCGCGGAAGGGCTGCGGCGGCCGTTCGGTGTTTTCGGTCGGCAAAAGCCGATCGCGTGTCATCGGCGGGCAGGGGGACGTCACATGGTATCGATCAACCCCATATCGTACCTCACGCGGACGCAGTTCTCGTCCCTGACCACCACCTCGCTGGCCAGCCTGTCGACCTCCGACATGAAGGTGCTGACGACGTCGCAGATCGACGCGCTGTCCACCACCCAGATCACCGCGCTGACCAGCAGCCAGGTGGGCGCGCTGACCACGACGCAGGTGGGCGGACTGTCGACGGAGCAGATCAAGGCGTTCGACTTCAGCCAGGTCAGCTTCAGCGCGGCGCAGCTGGCGGTGTTCAGCAGCACGCAGGTGCAGGCGCTGGAGACCGAAGACATCAATGCCCTGTCGTCCAGCCAGTTCGCCGGCCTGACCGCCACCCAGCTGGGCGCGCTGACCACGACGCAGCTCGGCGTGCTGGACACCGGCGACATCGCCCAGCTGAGCACGACGCAGATCAAGGGGCTGACCGCCACCCAGCTGGGCGCGCTGACCACGACGCAGCTGGGCGCGCTGACCGCGACGCAGGTCGGCGGCCTGAGCACGGCGCAGGTGGCGGTGCTGTCCACCGACCAGATCACCACGCTGTCTTCGGGGCAGCTCGCCGGCCTGACGGCGACGCAGTTGGGCGTCCTGAGCACCGCGCAGATCGGCGCGCTCGACACCGCCGCCATCGCCCGGCTGAGCACCGCGCAGGTCCGCGGCCTGACCACCAACCAGGTGGCGGCGCTGACCACCGCGCAGACCAACGCGCTGACCTCCACGCAGTTCGCCGCGCTCTCGGCGACCCAGGTCGGCACGCTGAGCACCGCGCAGCTGGCGTCCCTGGACGCCACGGACGTGGCGGCGCTGACGGCGACGCAGGCGAAGGGCCTGACCACCACCCAGCTGGCCGCGCTGACCACCGAGCAGGTCGGCGGCCTGACCACGTCGCAGGTCGCGGCGCTGAGTTCCAGCCAGATCGGCAGCCTGAGCACGTCGGGCCTGTCGGCGCTGACCGGCACCCAGGTCGCGGCGCTCGGCGCCAGCCAGCTCCAGGGGCTGAGCACCGCTCAGGTGGCGGCGTTGAGCACCGCCGACATCCGCGAGCTGTCGGCCACCCAGGTCTCGGCGCTGACGACGTCGCAAGTCTCGGCGCTGAGTTCCGCGAACGTCGCGGCGCTGACCGGGACGCAGGTCTCCGCGCTGGGCTCCAGCCAGATCGGGGCCCTGGCGGCGACGCAGTTCTCCGCGCTGGGCACCACCGGCCTCGGCCTGCTGACGACCACCCAGCTGCGCGGCCTGACCACGGAGCAGACGGGATCGCTCGGCACCAGCGGCGTGGCGACGCTGACCACCACGCAACTGGGCGTGCTGACGGCGACGCAGCTCTCCGGGCTGTCCTCCTCCGGCCTGTCGGCGCTGACCTCCACCCAGGTGGCGGCCCTGGCGGCCACGCAGCTGTCCGGCCTGACGTCGGGCCAGCTCGGCGGGCTGACCACCGCCGACGTCGGCGAGCTGTCCACCAGTCAGGTCGCCGCGCTGTCCAGCGCCGCGGTGTCCGGCCTGACCACCACAGCCGTCGCGGCGCTGACCACCGACCAGATCAACGCCCTGTCGGCCACCCAGCTTTCCGGGTTGACCGTCGAGCAGTTCGCGGTGCTCGGCACCGGTGGCCCGGCGTCGCTGAGCACCACGCAGCTCGCCGGCCTGAACTCGGCGCAGGCCGCCTCGCTGACCACCACCCAGATCACCTCCCTGACCACCACCCAGCTCGCCTCGCTGACCAGCAGCGCCATCGGCGGGCTGAGCACCAGCGGCCTGACGGCGCTGACGACCACACAGCTGTCCACGCTGTCGGCCACGCAGGTGAGCGGGTTCACCTCGTCGCAGCTCTCCGCGCTCGGTCCGGCGACGCTGTCGACGTCGCAGCTGGGCGGCCTGACCGCCACCCAGATGTCCTCGCTGAGCAACACCCAGTTCGCGACGCTGTCCACCACGCAGGTGTCGTCGCTGACCACCGCGGCGGTGCAGGGGCTGAACGCCGACGTCCTGTTCAACCTGTCGGGGACGCAGCTGTCCGCGCTGTCCGGCACCCAGATCGGGGCGCTGTCGACCAGCCAGTTCTCGTCGCTGCAGTTCGCGTCGATCTCGTCGCTCAACAACACGCAGGTCTCGTCGCTCAGCCGCGACATCATCGGCACGCTGTCGACGACCCAGGTCAGCGTGCTGTCGGCGGCGCAGATCGGCAGCCTGAGCAACTACCAGGTCACCGCGCTGTCGGCGGACAACATCCTGGCGATGACCCGCACGCAGGTGCAGGGCCTCACCCAGACCCAGACGCAGGTGATGTCGCCCGCCCAGCTCAACGCCTATGCCACCGCGCTGCAATACTAGGGAGCCGGCGGCGACCGCTCAGCGGTGTTCGGAGAACAGGTCGCGCACCTTGCACAGCAGCCGTCCGATCGGGCGCGGCCTGGGCGGCGTGACGGCGTCCGCGCACCACGCGGCCACCGCGGCGGCGGGGTCGGTCTCGCCGGTCATCACGGCGACGCCGCCGCGCTTCTCCATGCGGCGCAGGAAGCCCTCGCCGGCCGACGCGGCGATCACCGCCGCGATGCCGTCCAGCGGGTGCGCCCCCGCCTCGTCGCGCCAGTGGTGGAAGACCTGCTCCTTGCTCAGCTCGACCTGGCCGGCCAGGGTCGGCGTGCGACCGGGGGCGGCCTCGAACACCAGCCAGCGCCGCGCCTGCCCGGCGTGGCCTCCGACGGTCTGGTAATCCGGCGTGGCGACGGCGACCCGCATCGTGATTCCCCCTGCGGCTGTACCCCTGGGACCACGACTATAGACCATAAAAAAATTATGGCTACTCCCGCGGAATGAGCGCCAGCACCGCGTCGATGGCCGGCGCGCCGTCGTCGCGCATGGAGTCCGGCAGCACGGTGCGCGCGCTGTCGATGGCGGCGCGGAGCTCCGTCGGGGCGACGCCGGCCGCCGTCAGGCCGCGCGCCAGCGTGCCGCACACCGCGCTCAGCGCCGCGATCTGCGCGTGCAGGGCCTGCTGCTGCCTGTGCAGCGTCTCGATCTGGCCCTGCGCCTGCCGGGTGGCAGTGATCAGGCTGCGGAACGCGTCGTTCTGGTCGAGGAGCGCGGTGCGCATCGCCTCCGCCTCGGCGCGGGTGCCGAAGTCGTTGCTGGCTTGGTCCAGGAAGGCCTTCCACAGCCGTTCGAACTCGTTCCGCGTGATGCCGTCGTACATGAGGGGGGCCGCCGGGGCTGTGGTTTTCGAGCCCGAGTCTAGCACGCGCCGCCGCCGCGTGACAGCCGGGGCGGCATGCCCGGAGGGGGTGTCCGGATGGGAGCCGTCAAGCGTGCGATGGGGGCATGCCCCGACGGTCATCAACCGTTCGTGGCGTTGCGGCGGCGGGGCAGGGCGGGTAGGGTCCGGCCCATCCAAACGACAACGAGACCAGCCATGAACGGACTGCACTCCCCGCAGGCGTGGCGATGCCGCGTTGCCGATCTCCTTGACGACCCCGTGGCGGAAGCGGTGCTGCGCCGCGATGGGCTGTCCCGCGACGACGTGTTCGCCGAGCTTGCCCCCGTCGCCGACGCGCTGACCCGCCGCCAGCGGCGCCAGCGCCGCTCCAGCCCCTGGGCCTTCGCCGAGGCCGACCCCGCGACGAATTGACCCGCCCGGCCGTTCCGCATAGGCCGCGCCCGCACCGGCATCACGATGTGGTGACGGACCTTGAAGCCGTTTGCACACTGAACGATCTGTCTCCTTGCACCCCACGGTCCAGGGAGGCAGGTTTGTTCAATCCGTTGATCACGGCCACCGCCGGCTGGTCGGAGGCGGTGGAGGAACGCGCCAAGCGGTTCCTCGCCTTCCCCATGGGCGGCGAGGACGGCGTCCCGGTGACCATGGCCACCCTGCTGGAGCGGGCCGGGCAGGATCCGGTCAACACCGCGCGCTACCTGATGATCGTGCCGCCGCTGGCGGCGCAGCGCGAGCTGATCGGGATGATCGGCGCCTTCCGCATCGACGGCGAGCCGTGCCCGGATCCCGTGGCCGCGGCGCACGCCGCGCTGTCCTACGCCGGTCGCGCCGTCACCATGAACGAGATCCACCCGGAACGGCGGTGGCTCGCCGCCCTGCTGTGCGCCCTGTTCGGGGGCAGGCGACAGCCGCACTGAAGCGGCGCCCCGGCCCCTTTTCCCCACTGCGTTATCGCGTCGCGCAACCGTAGACGGGGTGCGGCCGTATGCACACGCGTGCATGACCAACGGGGGGTCGCCACCACGTGCGACGGTTGATAAACTGCCGCCCGGATGTCGAGGCGAGGGAGGCGGATGGGCGGCAAACGGTCCGGGGTGGCACGGCGCCGGCTGGCGGGAACGGCCGGCGCGCTGGCGCTGGTATTGACGCTGGTGTTGACGCTGGTGTTGACGCTGGTGGCGGCGCTGCTGGGCGTGCTGGCGCTCGGCGCGGTGCCCGATGGCGCGGCCTCCGAGTCGCTGCGGCCGCTGCTCGCCGGCGCGGTGGCGGCGTCGCTGGCCGGCGCGCTGGCCGTGCTGGCTCTCGGCGTTGCCGTCGTCCGCCGCCCGCCGGAGGCGGCCGACCGCGTGCCGGACGCGCCCCCGATCGTCCTCGCCGCCGCCAACGACGCCGTCGAGCCCACCCTCGCCGAAGGCCGGCGGCGGGAGGAGGCGCTGCGCGAGAGCGAAGCGCGTTTCCGCGGCCTGATCGAGGGGGCGTCCCAGGGCATCCTGGTCCACCGCCGCTTCGTCCCGCTGTTCGCCAACGAGGCGTTCGCGCGCATCCACGGCTTCGGCGCCGCCGCGGAGGTGATGGCGCTGCCCGACGTCAAGGGGCTGATCGCGCCGGAGGACCGGGCGCGCGCGTGGAAGTCGTACATCGCCCTGATGGCCGGCGACGAGGCGCCCGACGCGCAGCGGGTGCGGGGCCGGCGGCGCGACGGCGGCGCGCTGTGGCTCGACCTGATCGACCGCGTGGTCGAGTGGACGGACGGCCCGGCGGTGCTGACCACCGTCATCGACGTGACCGAGCGCGTGCACGCCGAGACCGAGGCCGCCACCATCGCCGGCCACCTGCACGACGCGGTGGAGGCGATGCCCAGCGCCGTCCTGCTGATCGACGAGGACCGCAACATCCTGCTGCACAACCGGCGCTTCCGGGAGTTCTGGAACTTCACGCCGGAGGAGATGGCCGCCCACACCAACGCGGCCGAGCACCTGCGCTACTGGGCCCGCCGCGACCTGCCGGACATCGACCCCGACGCGTACGTCGAGAGCCGCTGGCGGGTGCTGGACGGCGGCAGGCCCTACGCCCACCAGGTGCGCACCTCGGACGGCCGCGACATGGAGATCCGCGGCTCGCCGCGGCCGGCCGGCGGCTGGGTCATCACCGTCACCGACATCACCGACCGCATGCGCACGCTGGCGGCGCTGCGCGACAGCGAGGCGCGCTTCCGCGACCTGATCGAGGGGTCGGTGCAGGGCATCCTGATCCTGCGCGACTTCCGCGCGCTGTTCGTCAACCGCGCCTTCGCGGCGATGACCGGCTATGACGAGCCGCGCGCGCTGATGGGCGTGTCGCTGCTCGACGACCTGGTGCCCGCGAAGGAGCGCGCGCAGGTGCTCGCCTGGAACGCCCGCTTCCTGTCCGGCGCCTCCATCGACGAGCCGGCGCGCCGCGGCCGGCTGCGGCGGCGCGACGGGTCGTACATCTGGGTGGACATCGCCACCCGCGCCGTCGATTGGATGGGCGAGCGGGCGATCCAGCTGACCTGCGTCGACATCTCCGCCCAGGTGGCGGCGGAGCGGGTGCTGGCGGCGCGCACCGCCCAGCTCCAGGCGCTGGTCGAGGCGATGCCCAGCGGGCTGTGCATGTTCGGCGCCGACCTGCGCGCCGCGGTGTGGAACGACCGCTACGTCCAGCTCTGGCGCTATCCGGAGGGCCTCCTCGACGGGCGCCCGACGCTGGCGGAGCTGGTCCGCTTCGTGGCGTCGCGCGGCGACTTCGGCCCGGTGGACGTCGAGGAGCAGGTCCGGCGCATCACCGCCTACGTCGCGCGCGGCGCGGCGGTGGACCTGGAGATCAAGCTGGCGCACGGCCCGGTGCTGGCGATCCGCGGCAACGGCATGCCGGACGGCGGCTACGTCTACACCTACGCCGACGTCACCGACCGCCACCGCGCCGAGGACGCGCTGCGTAAGGCGCTGGCGCAGGCGGAGGAGGCGGCGCACGCCAAGTCCACCTTCCTCGCCACCATGAGCCACGAGATCCGCACGCCGATGAACGGCGTGCTGGGCATGCTGGAGGTGCTGGAGCGCACCACGCTCGACATCGAGCAGCGCAAGGTGCTCGGCGTCATCCGCGAGTCGGCCTCGGCGCTGCTGACCATCATCGACGACATCCTCGACTTCTCGAAGATCGAGGCCGGGCGCCTGCACATCGAGGCGGTGCCGGTCCCGGTCCGCGACCTGACGGAGGGCGTGGCCGACCTGCTGGCCACCCGCGCGCGCGACAAGCGCCTGGACCTCGTCACCGACGTGGCGATGGACGGGGAGGGAACGCGCGTCGGCGATCCGGTGCGGCTGCGGCAGATCCTGCTGAACCTCGTCGGCAACGCGGTGAAGTTCACCGAGCGCGGCTTCGTCGCCGTGGTGGTGCGGCCCGGGGCCGGACCCGACGGCGTCCGCTTCGAGGTGCGCGACAGCGGCATCGGCCTCAGCGACGAGCAGAAGGCCCGCCTGTTCCAACCCTTCACCCAGGCCGACGCCTCCACCACCCGGCGCTTCGGCGGCAGCGGCCTCGGGCTGTCGATCTGCCGGCGGCTGGTCGACATGATGGGCGGCGCCATCGGCGTGCACGACACGCCCGGCGGCGGCTCCACCTTCTGGGTCGAGGTGCCGCTGCCCCGCGCCTCCTCGTCCAGCGATGCCGCCGCGCCCGCGGGGCCGTCCGTCGACCTCGGGGGGGTGCGGGTGCTGGTGGTGGACGACACCGCCGTGGTGCGCGACGCCTTCGCCGCGGCGCTCGCCGGGGCGGGGGCAGCGGTCGCCGTGGCGGCGGGGGCCGCCGACGGGCTCGACGCGCTGCGCGCCGCGCAGGCGGCGGAGGCGCCGGTGCAGGTGCTCGTGCTCGACCATGACCCGGGCGTGCTGGACGGCCTGGCGCTGGTCGACGCGCTGACGGGCATTCCGGGGCTGGACGCCACCCGCGTGGTGCTGGCGACCGGCCGCGAGGACTGCGGCGTCGCCGCGGCCGGCGAGCGGCTGGGCATCGCCGAGGTGCTGTACAAGCCGGTGCGCCGCGACGTGCTGCGCGCCGCCGTGGCCCGCGCCGCCGGCCGCGCGGGCCCCGAGTTGGAGCCCGCGGCGCTGGAGGCCGACGTCGGCGCCGTGCTGCCGCCTCCGGTGGCGGAGGCGCGCGCGGCCGGCGCGCTGATCCTGGTGGCGGAGGACAACCCGACCAACCAGGTGGTCATCCGCAAGCAGCTGGAGCAGCTGGGCTTCGCCGCCGAGATCGCCGACAACGGCGCCGCCGCCTGGGAGGCGCTGCGGCGCGACGGCCACGGCCTGCTGCTGACCGACTGCTTCATGCCGGAGGTCGACGGCTGGGAGCTGGCCCGCCGGATCCGCGCGGCCGAGCGTGACGGCACGTTCGGCGCGGCGCGGCGCCTGCCCATCGTGGCGCTGACCGCCAACGCGCTGTCCGGCGACGCCGAGCGCTGCTTCGCCGCCGGCATGGACGATTTCCTGTCGAAGCCGGTCGGTCTGCAGAGCCTGTCGCGGGTCATCGCCCGCTGGCTGCCGCAGGCGCTGCCGCTGCGCCGGCCGGTCGGGGATGCCGCGCCGGCCCTTCCGCCGCCGAAGGCGAGCGGGGCCGCCGTGCTCGACCTCGGTCATGTGGCGGAGACGTTCGGCAGCGTCGAGGCGGCGCATGACCTGCTGCTGTTCTTCCTGGAGACCACCGAGCCGCTGATCGACCGGCTGGCGGCCGGCTTGGCGGAGGGCGACGCGGAGGGCTGCCGCCACGCCGCCCACGCCGCCGCCGGGGCCGCCCGCACGGCCGGGGCGGTGGAACTGGCGGCGCTGTGCTCGGACATCGAGCGCTGCGCGGCGGGCGGCGACCTGGATGCGGCGAAGCGGCGCGCCGCCGGCCTGCGGGCGGCCTTCGCCCGCGTCGAACGGGCGATCCGCCAGGATCTCGCGCGCGGGCGGGCGCCCGAGCTGGTGTGAGCCGTTGGTCTGAGTCGCAGTTGCCCGCGGCGGTGTGCGCCTGCTACGGTCCGAACGGGGTAGGGGGTGCCGAACGGCACGGGAGGAATGAGCATGGACAGGAAACCCGTCGACTACGAGCAGTACACGATCCTCGTGATCGAGGATCAGCCGTTCGTGCGGCGCACCATCATGCAGATCCTCATGCAGATCGGCTTTAAGACCATCGCCGAGGCCGACAACGGCGAGACCGGCATGGCCGAGTGCATCCGCGTCAACCCCGACGTCGTCGTCTGCGACATCGACATGAAGCCGGTGAGCGGCCTGCAGTTCCTCGCCCAGCTGCGCGCCAGCCCCGACGTGACCAACAGCCGCACCCCCGTGGTCTTCCTGACCAACCACACCGAGTCGGAAATCGTGAAGAAGGCGATGGCGCTGGGCGTCAACGGCTTCGTGGTGAAGCCGCCGTCCTTCGGCGCGCTGAAGGAGCGCGTGGACCGCCTGCTGGCCGGCCGCTAGGCCCCGCCCCCATGAGCCCGCCCGCCGACCGACCGCCCGCCGACCCCGCCGCCGACCTGCACGCCGCGGAGATCGCCCGCCTGACCGCCGCGCTGGAGGCCGCCCAGGTCCGCGCCGAGGAGGCGGTGCGCGCCAAGACCCGCACGCTCGCCTTCATGAGCCAGGAGATCCGCGTGCCGGTCGGCGCCATCGTCGACGCCGTCCGCCCGCTGCTCGCCGCCCCGCTGGGGCCCACGGAGCGCGAGCGGGTGTCGCGCATCCTGCGCTCGGTCGGCACGCTGCGCCTGCTGCTGGAGGACCTTTCCGACCTCGCCCGCCTGGAGGCCGACGAGCTCCGGCTGGAGCAGGAGCCCTTCGCCGTCGAAACGGTGGTCGGCAGCGCCGTCTCGGCGCTGCGCGAGGCCGCCGAGGAGCGTGGCATGCGCGTCGAATCCTTCATCGATCCGGCGGTGCCGGCCAAGGTGGTGGGCGACGCGGCGTGGCTGCGCCACGTGCTGGTCGACCTGCTGGGCATGGCGCTGCGCGACGGCGAGGCGCCGGTGCTGACGGTGCGGGTCGCCGTCGCCGCGCTGGACCGCGGCCGGCAGGGCCTGCGCTTCACCGTCGCCGAGGCTGGCCCCGGCCTGATCGCCGAGCTGCGCCGCTGGACCGCCGCCGGGGCGGAGGGCGGGGCGGACGGCGAGGCGCCCACGCCCCCCGGCCGGGCCGGCGAGCGGGCGCTGGGACTGCACGTCTGCCGGCGCATCCTCGGCCTGATGGGCGGCGCGGTGGGCTTGAGTGCGGACGGCACGGTGTGGTTCACCGTCGGCGCCGACCCCGGCCCGGCCGCACCGACGGCGCCGCGCGACCGGCCGTCGCTCAGCATCTTGGTGGTCGAGGACAACCCGGTGAACCAGCGCGTCAACGCCTGGCTGCTGGAGAAGGACGGCCACCGCGTCACCGTCGTCGGCGACGGCCGGCAGGCGGTGCGGCTGGTGGCGACCGGCGGCTTCGACGCCGTGCTGATGGACCTGGACGTGCCCGGCCTCGACGGGTTGGAGGCGACGCAGGCGATCCGCGCGCTGCGCGGGCCGGAGGCGCAGGTGCCGGTGATCGCCATCACCGCCAGCACCCGGCCGGAGGACGTCGAGCGCTGCCGCGCCGTTGGCATGGACGACCACGTGCCCAAGCCGGTGAACCCGGCGGCGCTGGCCCGCGTGCTCGCCCGCCTGACCGATCCGGAACCGCCGCCCGAGGCGGCGGAGTTCGATTCCGCGGCGCTGGCCGCGCTGGAAGGAGTGCTGGGCGCCGACCGGGTGCGCGCCCTGGTCGACGACTTCCTGGCCCGCGCCGCCACCCTGCGCACCCGGCTGGAGCGCGCCGACGCGCCGGAACTGGCCGACGTGGCCGCGGAACTGAGGAAGACCGCGGGCACGGTGGGTCTCGCCGCCGTCCACCGCACCGCCGTGGCGCTGGAGCACGCCGCGCACGAGGGCCGGATGGAGGCCTCCACCCTCGCCGTCACGCTCGACGGCCAACTGGCGCGCGGGGTGGAGCGGCTGCGCGCGTTCGTCGGTTAGAGGCTCTCCGCTTCGCTGCCAAACCCCTGTCCCTCGACGGGAGAGGGGCCTTGAGGTGAGCGCAAACCGCTCTGTGGGGCGGCCGCCCGCAACGGCGCGCCCTTCTCGCCGTCGAAACAGGCGTCGTAGTCGTCGCACCGCTCGCAATGCGGCGATTTGCACAGCAGGAAGCCCTCGCGCGCGCAGAGCTGGCGGTAGAAGAATTTCTTCCACTTCATGTCGCCGCTGTTGAGCGCCACCAGCGACGGGAAGTGCCGGCCGAACATGGCGCCCAGCTCGCCGCGGTCGGCGAAGCCCATGTCCTGCCACAGGTGGTTCGTTTCCAGGCTGCGCCGCGCCACGATGGTGGCCAGCCAGACCGGCTCCGGCCCGTCGCCGGCGCGGTGCTCCAGCAGCAGCGCGCGCAGGTCGGCCTCCTCCAGCGCGTCCTCGCCCGTATCCTCGTCCAGCCCCTCCAGCAATGCCCCGCGTTCCGGCAGGTGCACGCCAAGCAGGCGCGTGAGGTCGGCCCGGCCGAGGCCCAGCGCCTGCGTCAGCGGCCGGGGGTCGTGCACGGCCAGATCGACGATCCGGCCGAACAGGTGGCGGTCGAGCTCTTCGTCCGGAGGAAGCATGGCGGCGCACCATCCCAAGGGCGGAGGACGATGGATGATGACCTATTTCGCAGGTGCAGCAAAGCCCCTTCATGAGTGTGGTATTTCGCCCATTGATCCAAAAGGGTTTTCGCCTCAGACTCGGCTCCGGGTCCACACGCGGGGAGGGACGGCGATGGCGCAGGCGGCGGGGCACGGCGTGCTGGCCCGGCTGGCGGCGCTGCGCGATGCGCCGGAGCCGCTGGCGGCCCTGCTGGTCGATTTCAGCGGCATCGAGCATGCCGACGACCCGCGCTTCTCGCTGACCCTCGACCATTACCTGGAAAGCTGGCTGGGGGCGCGGCAGCGCGAGGTGTTCCGGCTGCCCGGCCCGCGCCTGCTGATCCTCGCCCCGGCCGACACCGCGCCGTTGCTGGAGAGCGGGGCGCAGGCGCTGGTGCAGGTGCTGCGCCAGCACGGCTTCGGCGCCATGCGCTTCACCACCTGGGACGTGACCAGGGACGCCGCCCGCCTCGCCGCCGCGGTGGCGCCGCCCGAGGCGCTGGACCGCGCCAGGGCGCTGGCCGCGGCCGAACGCGTTCCCACCGCGGCGCTGGGCCAGGTGTTGGAGGTCGAGCGGGTGCTGCACGGCGCCGATATCGAAAGTCTGGTGCGCGAGCAGACCGTCTGGTCCTTCGCCGACCCGGACCAGCCGGAGCCGGTGCTGACCGAACTGGCGGTGTCGATGGAGGAGCTGGAGGCGCGCCTCGACCTGCCGCTGCGCCGGGACGCGTGGCTGCGGCACGAGGTGTTCGCGCGGCTCGACCGCGGGCTGATGCGCCACGTGGCGCGCGACCGGCTGCACGACCGCCGGCCGCTCGCCATCGACCTGCACACCGCCACCGTGCTGGACGACCGCTTTTCCGAGCTGGCGCACGCCATCCCCGCCGAGATGCGCCGCCGCCTCACCGCCGAACTGGCCTGCTGGGAAACCGGCCTGTCGTCCGAGCGCTTCGTGGCCGCCGCCACGCGGCTGGCCGACCTGGGCTTCGCGGTGGCGGTGGACCACGTGCCGCTGGCGGCGCTGGGCACGCTCGACCTCGGCGGGATCGAGGTGGCGGCGGTCAAGGCGCTGTGGGTGCCGGGCATCCCGGACGCCGAGGCGCTGCTGCGCGCCGGAGTCGAGCGATTCGGGCCCGAGCGGCTGGTGCTGTGGCGCTGCGAACGCCCGGACGCCTTCGAGACCGGCCGCCGGGCCGGCGTCGCGCTGTTCCAGGGCCATGCCGCCGACGCGGTGGCGCATGGTCAGGCCGCCGGGACTCCCGAGCCGCCGCCCCGGTCCCGCGGGCGCACCGAGCCCGAGGAGATCGTGGCGGGCGAGGCGCCGGAGGTCGAAAAACCAAAGGGTGGCGTGCTGGCCCGCCTGTTCGGGCGCGGCGGTTGAGCGCAGCTGACCTCCGCCGATGTGCGTTGACGCTGCATCGTTCCGGGTGTGCAATACCTTTGATTTGATGCATGTCCTCAGCGTCGGAGGTGGGTGTTGAACCCGGCGCGCAGACTTCCCGGCTTCCTCAGCTCGACCGTGCTCGGCCTCACCGGGGCGCTCGGGCTGCTGGTGTACATCGCCATGGGGCACGGGGTGGAGGCCCTGTGGAACCCGACGGGCGCGGTGATCGTCGCCGGCGGCATCGCGGTGGCGGCGCTGCTGGCGTTCCGGGCGCGCGAGCTGTGGGCGGCGCTGTCCGCCTTCGCCGCCATCTTCCGCGACGAGGACTCCATATCCTCCGACATCGAGGAGGTCGTCGCCTTCGCCCGCCTGTACCAGCGCGGCCAGGTGCAGCAGGCCGAGGCCTACGGCGCCAAGGTGAAGAGCCCGTTCCTGCGCCTGGGCCTGCAGCTGATCGCCGACGCGGCGCCGGTCAACGACATCCTGCACGTGATGAACTGGCGCATCCAGAAGCTGATCGAGCAGGAGACCGTGCAGGCCCGGCTGTTCCGCACGCTGGCCGGTCTGGCGCCGGCCTTCGGGCTGCTGGCGACGCTGGTCGGGCTGATCGGCATGATGGCGCAGCTGGGGACCGCCACCATCGCCCAGGTGGGCGAGCACATGTCGGTGGCGCTGGTCGCCACGCTGTACGGCGTGGTCCTCGCCAACGTCGTCTTCAAGCCCATCGCCATCAAGCTGGAGCAGCGCACGGCGCGCCGCGTGGCGATGCTGAACGTGCTGCTGGAAGGCATCCTCCTGGTGCGGCTCGGCCGCTCGCCGACGGTGGTCGCCGACGCGCTGGCCGAGTTCGTCCGCGAACGCAGGGACGAACTCCATGGCGCCGCGTGACCCCGTCGAGCTGCCGGCGGAGCGGGTCCGCATGCCGGCCGCCAACGCCGACGAGGACCAGGAGATCTGGCTGCTCAGCTACTCCGATCTGGTGACGCTGCTGTTCTCGGTGTTCGTCATGCTGCTGGCGATCACCACGCTGAAGGACCAGCTGCCGACCACGCCGTTGCCCCCCGAGGCGCCGGCGGTCACCGTTCCGGCGGACGAGCCCGCGCCGCCAGAGCCGGTACCCGTACCGATCCGTGAGGATCCGCGCCCGCACCTCGACCCCGACCAGGTGGCGGTGGAGGCGCCGGAGCCGCTGATCGACCGCTGGCGGGCGAAGCTGTCGGATCTCGGGGTGCCGCCGGGCGTGGCGGTCAGCGTGCGGCAGAACCGCGTGGGCATCGTCATCGGCGACGCCATCCTGTTCGCGCCGGGGCAGGTGGAGCTGTCCACCCCCGGCCGCGGCGTGCTGCGCCGCCTGCTGCCGGTGCTGCTGGCCGCCCCCGGCGAGATCCTGGTGGAGGGCCACACCGACGCCGTCCCGACCACCGGCGGCCGGTTCGTCTCCAACTGGGAGGTGTCCACCGCCCGCGCCTCCAGCGTCGTGCGCGCGCTGGTCGATCTGGGCGTGCCGGCGCGCCGTCTGTCGGCGGTGGGCTACGCCGACACGCGGCCGATCGCGGCGGGGACCGACCCGGCCTCGAACGCGCGCAACCGGCGGGTGGCGATCTCCCTGCAGGCGAGCGAGTAGCCTTCCCTCTTGAAATCGCAGGGCCATCTGTCCGAACTACTATGCCGCATCGCACACCACGGCAGACACTCCCATGGCGATGATCCTCATCGAGAGCCTCGTGAAGCGCTTCGGCGCGTTCGCGGCGGTGGACGGCATCAGCTTCGCGGTCGAGCGCGGCACGGTGCTGGGATTCCTCGGTCCCAACGGCGCCGGCAAGTCCACCACCATGAAGATGATCACCGGCTTCCTGCCCCCCACCTCGGGCAGCATCCGCGTCTGCGGCCACGACGTGCAGGCCGAGCCGCTGGCGGCCAAGCGCCGCATCGGCTACCTGCCCGAGGGGGCGCCGACCTACCCGGACATGACGCCGCTGGCCTTCCTGGAGTTCGTCGCCCGCGTCCGCGGCCTGAAGGGCCGGGCCGCCATTGGCCGGGCGGTGGAGCGGGCCGACCTCGGCGCCGTGCTGCACCAGCCCATCGACACGCTGTCCAAGGGCTACCGCCGCCGCGTCGGGCTGGCGCAGGCGATCCTGCACGACCCCGACGTGCTGATCCTCGACGAGCCGACCGACGGCCTCGACCCCAACCAGAAGCACGAGGTGCGCCGGCTGATCCGCGCCATGGCCGCCGACAAGGCGATCATCCTGTCCACCCACATCCTGGAGGAGGTGGAGGCGGTGTGCACCCGCGCCCTCATCATCGGCCGCGGCAAGGTGCTGGCCGAGGGCGCGCCGGACGGCCCCAGCTGGCGCTTCGGCGAGCTGGAGGCGCCGCCCGGCGGCCTGGACGCCCTGTTCCGCCGCGTCACGCTGGGGAACGCCGCATGACGGGGACCCTCGCGATCTTCCGCCGCGAGCTGGCGGCGTACTTCGCCACGCCGGTGGCCTACGTGTTCATCGTGGGATTCCTGCTGCTGGCGGGGATCTTCACCTTCTACGTCGGCGACCTGCTGGGGCGCGGGCAGGCCGACCTGCGGCCGTTCTTCCAGTTCCACCCCTGGCTCTACGTCGTGCTGATGCCGGCGGTCGCCATGCGCCTGTGGGCGGAGGAGCGCCGCGCCGGCACCATCGAGTTGCTGCTGACCCTGCCGCTGGGCCTGGGCGCCGTGGTGGTGGGGAAGTTCCTGGCGGCCTGGGCCTTCACCGCGGTGGCGCTGGCGCTGACCGCGCCGGTGTGGCTGACCGTCAACGCGCTTGGGCATCCCGACAACGGGGTGGCGCTGGCCGGCTATGTCGGCAGCCTGCTGATGGCCGGCGGCTATCTGGCGGTGTGCGCGGCGCTGTCGGCGCTGACCCGCAACCAGGTGGTCGCCTTCGTGCTGGGCGTGGTGGCCTGCCTGCTGCTGACGGTGGCGGGCAGCCCGATCGTGCTGGACGCCGTGGCGGGCTGGGCGCCGCGCGCGCTGGTCGACGCGGTGGCGGGGTTCAGCGTGCTGACCCGCTTCGCCGCCATCATGGACGGCGTCATCGACCTGCGCGACGTGGTGTTCTTCGCCTCGCTGATCGCGCTGGCGCTGTTCGCCAACGCGCTGATCGTGGACCTGCGCAAGGGGGTGGGGTGATGGGCCGCTCCGCCCGATCCCTCGCCGCGCTGGGCCTCGCCGCCGTCCTGTTCGTGGCGGTCAACGTGCTGGCGCAGAACACGCTGCGCGACGCGCGCCTCGACCTGACCGCGGAAGGCCGGCACACCCTGTCGCCCGGCACGCGCACCCTGATTGGCGGCCTGCGCGAGCCGCTGGCGCTGACCTTGTACTTTTCCGCCTCCCTCGCCGACGAGATCCCGGCGCTGCGCACCCACGGCCAGCGCGTACGCGAACTGCTGGAGGAGATCGCCGCCCGCGCCGACGGCCGTATCCGCCTGACCGTTATCGACCCCGAGCCCTATTCCGACGCCGAGGATCGCGCCGTCGAGGCCGGCCTGCAGCCGGTGCCGCTCGACCGCGCGACCGGGCGGCCGTTCTACCTGGGGCTGGTCGGCACCGACAGCACCGACCGGCAGGAGACCGTCCCCTTCCTCGACCCGGCGCGCGAGGCGTTCCTGGAGTACGACGTCACCAAGCTGCTGCACACGCTGACCGAGACGCGCAAGCCGGTGGTCGGCATTCTCACCGACATGCCGCTGGCCTTCGGCCCCGGCGGGCTGGCCGAGGCGATGCGCGGCGGCGCCAAGCCCTATGCGGTGTACCAGCAGCTGCGCGCGCTGTTCGACGTGCGACTGCTGCCGCCGACGCTGACGGCCGTGGACCCGGAGGTGAGCGTGCTGCTGGTCGCCCGGCCCGCCGGCCTGTCGGACGACACGCTGCACGCCATCGACCAGTACGTCCTGAAGGGCGGCAAGGCGCTGCTGTTCGTCGATCCCTGGGCGGAGAGCGACCTAGACCACGGCGCCGACAAGGCGGCGACGCTGCCGGCGCTGTTCGACGCCTGGGGCCTGACCATGGACGCGGGACGCTTCGTCGCCGATCCGCGCCTCGCCATCTCCGCCGGCACCGGGCGGCGCACCGTGCCGTACCCGGCGTGGCTGGCGCTGGGCGCCGAGGAGCGCGACCGCGCCGACGTGGTCACCGCCGACCTCGGTATGGTCAACGTCGCCACCGCGGGCAGCCTGGGCGTGCGCGACGGCGCGGGCGTCACGCTGGCGCCGCTGCTGACCTCCTCGCCGGCCGGGCAGCTGGCCGACGTGGGGCTGGTGGCCGGGCGGCCGGACCCGGAGAAGCTGCTGGCCTCGCTGGCGCCGCAGGGCCGGGTGCAGGTGTTGGCGGCGCGGGTGGGCGGCCGGCTGAGGACCGCCTTCCCCGACCGCGACGGCGTCAGGGAGAGCACGGCGCCGGCCAACCTGATCGTCGTCGCCGACAGCGACCTGCTGGAGAACCGCTTCTGGACCGACGGGCGGCAGCCCTTCGCCGGCAACGGCGATTTCGTGGTGAACGCGGTGGAGAACCTCGCCGGCGGGGCCGACCTGATCGGGCTGCGCGGGCGCGCCGGTTCGGCCCGGCCGTTCACGCTGGTCGAGGACCTGCGCCGCGCCGCCGGGCAGCAGGTGCTGGCGCACGAGCAGGAGCTGCGCCGCCAGCTCGACGACACCGAGCGGCGCCTGTCCGCCATCCAGGCCAAGGCGCGCCCCGGCTCCGGCACGCTGCTGCCGGCCGAGGAGCAGGCGGAGATCGACCGCTTCCGCGCCGAGGTGGCCCGCATTCGCAAAGAACTGCGCGTCGTGCAGCACACCCTCAACCGCGACATCGAGCACCTGGAGGCGACGGTCAAGGCGGTCAACATCGCGGCGATGCCGCTGGCGGTCGCGGTGGGCGCAATCGGCCTCGCCGGCTGGCGTGCGCGCCGCCGGGCGCGCCGGGTGCGGGAGTGAGCCGATGCGCACGCGATCCCTGATCGTCCTGGCGGCGCTGACCGCCGTCACTGTTGCCGCCGCCGGCTGGTCGGTGGCCGTCCGCAGCCGCGCCGCGCCGGTGGCGGAGGGGCCGCTGGTCCCGGGCCTCGCCGCGCGGGTCAACGACGTCGCCCGGCTGGAGATCGTCGGCCAGGGCACCCGCGTCACCATCGCGCGCACCGCCGAGGGCTGGGGCGTCGGGCAGAAGGACGGCTACCGCGCCGATCCCGACATGGTGAAGGCGCTGGTGCTGGCGGTCGCCAACGCCCGCACGCTGGAGCCGCGCACCGCGCAGCCGGACCTCCACCCGCGCCTGCGCGTCGAGGATCCGACCTCTCCCGGCGCCGCCTCCACCGGCGTGACGCTGCGCGCCGCGGACGGCACGCCGCTCGCCGCGCTGGTGGTCGGCAAGCCGGCCGCCGCGCCCGGCACGCTCTACGCCCGGCGGGCGGGGGAGGGGGCGTCCTGGCTGGTCAGGGCCGACCTTGCCGTCGAGGCCGATCCGCTGCGCTGGATCGACGCCACGCTGCCACGGGTCCCGCGCGACGCGGTGGCGTCGGTGGAGATCCGCCAACCGGACGGCCGGACCGTCCTCATCAAGCGGGATGCACCGGACGCGCCGTTCGCCGCGTCGGGTCCCGCCGTTCCAGCGCTGGTCGAGGAGACGGTGGACGCGGCGGCGCAGCTCGTCCCGCAGGACGTGGCGAAGGCCGACCCGGCGCCGGACGCGGTCACCACGACGGTGCGCCGCTTCGACGGCACGGCCCTGGTGCTGCGCACGGTTCGGCGCGACGGTCAGGCCTGGGTGATGTTCGGGGACAGGGCGGGCTGGCGGTTCCGGGTGTTCGACGCCCCCGGCCGGGCATTGACCCGCGCGCCCGAGGGCTTTGCGGAGGGAAAGTCGTGAGACAGGCCACCACCACTCTGCCGGTCGGAACCCGCGGCCAGGGCCTCGTGGAGATCACCGCCCCGGTCGCCCGCTGGCTGTCCGGCACGGGGATCGGCACCGGGCTGCTGACGCTGTTCTGCCGGCACACCTCGGCGTCCCTGGTCATCCAGGAGAACGCCGACCCCGACGTGCGCACCGACCTGGAACGCTTCTTCAAGCGCCTGGTGAAGGAGGACCCGTCGCTCTACGACCACACCATGGAGGGGCCGGACGACATGCCGGCGCACATCCGTTCGGCGCTGACGGCGGTGCAGCTGTCGATCCCGGTGATCGGGGGCCGGATGGCGCTCGGTACGTGGCAGGGGATCTACCTGTTCGAGCACCGGGCGCGCCCGCACGGGCGCGAGGTGGTGGCGCATGTGATGGGGGAGTAGGGCGCTATTGCCCCCTCCCTATCCCTCCCCCTCTTCGAGGTGGAGGGAACTCCGCCGCCTGCCCCCTCCACCGCGCAGCGGGGGAGGGATGGGGAGGGGGCAAAAGAAGCTCACCCCGCCGTCGTCCCCGCCCCCGACGCCCCCCGCAGCCGCTCCAGCAGCGTCTTGGTGGCGAACCCGTCCGGCACCGCGCCGATGCTCTTCTGGAAGCGGCGCACCGCGTTGCGGGTGTTCGCCCCGACGATGCCGTCCGCGGTGCCCGGCTCGAAGCCCAGGGTGGCGAGGCGTTCCTGCAGCTCGATGCGCTCGTCGCGGCTCAGCGCCGGTTCCTGGCGCGGCCAGGAGGCCTGGACGCCGGGCCGCCCGCCCATGCGGTCGGCCAGCAGCGCCACCGCCAGCGCGTAGCTGGTGGACGGGTTGTACTTCATGATGGCGCGGAAGTTCTCGCGCACCAGGAAGGCCGGCCCGCTCGCCCCCGCCAGCAGCAGCACCGAAGCGTTGCCGTCGCCCGCCAGCTCCGCGCCGTCCAGCGGCCGCACGCCGAGGCGCCGCCATTCCGACACCGGCTTGGACACCGTCAGCTCCGCCTGCTCATACGGGAAGTCGGCGGGCAGCGTCACCTCCTCGCCCCAGCGCTCGCCGGTGCGCCAGCCGTTGGCCAGCACGAACTTGGCGGTGGAGGCGAAGACGTCCGGCAGGCTGCCCCAGATGTCGCGCCGGCCGTCGCCGTCCTCGTCGATGGCGTGCTTGAGGAAGATGGTCGGCATGAACTGCGTCATGCCCATGGCGCCGGCCCAGGAGCCGCTCATACGCTCCGGCGCGATGTCGCCGCTGTCGAGGATCTTCAGCGCCGCCAGCAGTTCGGTGCGGAAATACGTGGCGCGGCGGCCCTTGTAGGCCAGCGTGGTCAGCGCATCGACCACCGGGAAGCCGCCGGTCTCGCGCCCGAAGTCGGTCTCGATGCCCCAGAACGCCACCAGGATCTCCGGCGGCACGCCGGCGCGCGCGGAGATGCGCTTCAGCAGCGCGCCGTTCTGCTGGATCTTCTCCCGCCCGTTGCGCACGCGCAGGTCGGACACCGCGCTGTCCAGGTACTGCCAGGGCTGGCGGGCGAACTCCGGCTGGCTGGAGTCCAGCTCGATGACGCGGTCGCGCAGCTGCACGCGGGCGAAGGCGCGGTCGAAGGTGGCCGGGCGGATGCCCTGGCCCAGTGCCTCGGTGCGCAGGCCGGCCAGCCAGTCCTGGAAGCTCAGCGGCTGCTGCGCGGACGGCGCGGCGATGACCGTGTCGGCCGCGGTGGCGGTGGTGACCGGAGTCGCGTTGGTGGTCTGGCAGCCGGCCAGGAGCGCGGCGGCGAACAGGGCGCGGAAGGAATGCTTCATGGAGAAAAAACACGCTGGGCAGGGGACCGGAAGGGATGCCCGCGCAAGGTAGGCGCGCACGCCGCCGGGCTCAACCGCGAAAGCGTCCGGAGCGTTGAAAATCCTCAGGGAAATCCGTGAACAAAACTTGAACGGAATGGGCTGAAACCCCATATCTAGAGCCGTTCCGAAACGATCCGAAAGACACGCTGGGGCGGCCCGCAAGCCGGCCCCGGGAGGAGACCCATGCCGTACTTTCCCACCATCGAGCTGACGCCGCAGGTGTCCATGCTGCTGGCGCGCGGCGCCCTGCAGCTGAACCCCGGCCAGTGGGTGCGGGGGGAGAAGGGCCGCGGCCGCTACCTGCGCACCGACCCGCGCACGGGCGTCAGCTACATCAGCTGGGTGCGCCCGGGCGACGACTGGAGGGCGGCCGCCGACCGCTTCCACCGCGCCTGCCGCAAGGGCTTCATCGGCAAGTACCGCCCGCTCTACGAGGCCGAGAAGGCGCGCCGCGAGATGGCGCGCCAACTCGCCGAGTTGAACAGCCAGGAGGCGGAACCGGAACTGGCGTTCTGAACCGGCCCGCTGTTACCCACGGTTACAAAGGGCGGAGCCAGCGGAAACGAAGCGGTTACACGGCGGCGCTAGGGTGGAGGCATGATCTCAACGCATAACGCGAGCCCCTAGCCATGTCCGCCGCCCTCCGCACCGTGTCCCGTACCATCGTCACGCCGGTGACCATCGTCCTGTTCGTCGTCTCGACCGTCACCGGCGTCATGCTGCTTCTGCGCTGGCAGGCCGGGCTGGTGCGCTTCTCGCACGAGTGGCTGAGCATCGGCTTCTCCGCCATCGCGGTCTGGCATCTGGTGCGCAACTGGACCGCCTTCCTCCAGTATTTCCGGCGCAACCTGGCCCTGGGGGCGTTCGCCGTCAGCCTGATCGCCTCGGTGGTCATCACCGGGATGACCGGAGCCCCCTCGTCGAACGCCAACCCCGGCGCGATCTTCCGCGCTCTGTCCGCGTCCACCCTGGAGACGGCGGCTCCGGCGCTGGGCCTGACGCCCACGGCCGCCATCCAGACGCTGAAGACCGCGAACATCGACGCCGCGGCCAGCGAGACGCTCACCCAGATCGGCGCCCGGGCCGGCATGAACGGGGCCGGGGTCGCCTCGCTCCTGGTGACCAGGCAGCGCCGCTCCTAGGAAAGCCGGGGCGGAACTCCGACCCTGCGGCCCCCGTTGGCCCTTCGGAAGGGCAGGGAGGGGCAGGATTGGAGAGTTCAAAGCCCGTCTTCATCGGCACCGCCGGGTGGAGCGTCCCGAAGGCCGTCGCCGACCGTTTCCCCGGCGTCGGCACGCATCTGGAGCGCTACGCCCGCACGCTGCCCTGCGTGGAGATCAACAGCTCCTTCTACCGCCCGCACAAGCCGGAGACCTACGCGCGCTGGGCGGCCTCGACGCCGCCCGGCTTCCGTTTCGCCGTCAAGGTGCCGAAGGCGATCACCCACGTCCGGCGCCTGAACAACGCCGCCGACCTGCTGGACCGCTTCCTGGGCGAGGCGGGGGAACTGGGCGACCGGCTCGGGCCGCTGCTGGTGCAGCTGCCGCCGACCGGCCGCTTCGACCCGGAGGTGGCGTCGGCCTTCTTCGAGGAGCTGCGCGCCCGCTTCGACGGCGACGTGGTGTGCGAGCCGCGCCACGCCTCCTGGTTCACCGGCCCGGCCGAGCGGCTGCTGGTGGAGCACCGCGTCACCCGCGTCGCCGCCGACCCGGCCCCGGTTCCGGACGCGGCGGAACCGGGCGGCTGGGACGGGCTGCTGTACTGGCGCCTGCACGGCGCGCCGGAGATCTACCATTCCCCGTACCCGCCCGCCGAACTGGAGCGCGTCGCCGCCACCCTGGCCGTCGAGGCGGCGCGCCAGCCGGCGTGGTGCATCTTCGACAACACCGCGCTCGGCCACGCCACGGCCGACGCGCTGGACGTGCTCTCCCGGCTGGCGGCCAGGCTGGCGGCCAGGCTGACGGGTTGACAGCGGGGGCGTGCCCGCGCTCCCATGTTGGCCAACCAAACAAATAGCCCGGGAGCACCAGCGCATGGCCACCGCCCATCCCATCGACCCGCAGGGGGAACGCGGCTTCACCGTCGAGGCCTCGTCCATGAAGTTCGGGCCGGGCATGCTGGCCGAGCTGGGCATGGACGCGCGGAACCTGCGCCTGCAGCGCGTGGCGCTGTTCACCGACCCGCACGTGGCGGACACCGAACCGGTCCGCCACGCCCTCGACTCGCTGAAGCGCGAGGGGGTGGACGCGGTGGTCTACGACCGCTGCCGGGTCGAGCCGACCAGCGCCTCGTTCCTGGAGGCCGCCGACTTCGCCCGCGACGGCAAGTTCGACGGCTTCATCTCCATCGGCGGCGGCTCGGTGATCGACACGGCCAAGGCGGCCAACCTCTACGCCACGCACCCCGCCGACTTCCTAGCCTACGTCAACAAGCCGCTGGGCGAGGGACGCCCGGTGCCCGGACCGGTGAAGCCGCACATCGCGTGCCCCACCACCTGCGGCACCGGCAGCGAGACCACCGGCGTGGCGATCTTCGACCACGTCGAGATGAAGGTGAAGACCGGCATCTCGTCCAAGTTCCTGCGACCGACCATGTCGGTGGTGGACCCGACGACCACCTACAGCCTGCCGCCCGGCGTGGTGGCGGCGACCGGCTTCGACGTGCTGACGCACGCCATCGAATCGCACACCGCGCGCCCCTATCGCAGCCGCCCGCGCCCGGCCACCAGCGCCGAGCGCCCGCCCTACCAGGGCGCCAACCCCTGGTCGGACATGGGCAGCCTGCAGGCGATCCGCCTCGGCGGCCTGTACCTGGAGCGTGCCGTGAACGACCCGGACGACCATGAGGCGCGCGACGGCCTGATGTGGGGCGCCACGCTGGCCGGCCTGGCCTTCGGCAACGCCGGGGTGCACATCCCGCACGCCATGTCCTATTCGGTGGCCGGCATGAACCACAGCTTCGTGGCGAGTGGTTACGAGAAGGCCGACCCGATGGTGCCGCACGGCATCTCGGTGGTCCTCAACGCCCCGGCGGCCTTCCGCTTCACCGGCCCGTCCGCCGCCGAGGCGCACCGCCGCGCCGCCGAGGCGCTGGGCGCCGACGTGCGCGCCGCCGCCCCCGACGAGGCCGGCGCCGTCCTCGCCGACCGGCTGGTCGAACTGATGCGTGCGACCCACCTGCCGAACGGGCTGTCGGCGCTGGGCTACGGTTCAGACGACATACCCGGTTTGGTCAGGGGCGCCATGGCGCAGCAGCGCCTGCTCTCCATCGCGCCGTGTCCGGTGAGCGAAGACGACCTGCGCGGGCTGTACGCCGACGCCATGGCGTACTGGTAAACCGCCCTTCCGCATGGGACGCCGCGCACCCATCCGGCCGGTGCGCGGAACCCGCGGTCATTCCCCTCGTTTCCTCGGCAAATGCCGCGAAACCCCGCGGCTCTACGCGCGAGGTGGAGGGGCGATGACGGGCATGGGCAAGGGCGGCAAGGTCCGGGTGGCGGTCGTCGGCGTCGGCAACTGCGCCTCGGCCCTGGTGCAGGGCGTTCAGCACTACCGCGCAGCACCCGACGACGCCGAGGTGCCGGGGCTGATGCACGTCCGTCTCGGCGGCTACCACGTCGGCGACGTGACCTTCGCCGCCGCCTTCGACGTCGCCGCCTCCAAGGTCGGGCGCGACCTGTCGGAGGCGGTGTTCGCCGCGCCCAACAACACGCTGCGCTTCGCCGAGGTGCCGCACCAGGGCGTGCCGGTGCACCGCGGGCCGACGCTGGACGGGTTCGGCAAGTACCTCACCGGCTTCGTCGAGGAGTCCTCGGCCGAGGCGGAGGACGTGACGGCGATCCTCAAGCGCACGCGCACCGACGTGGTGGTCTCCTACCTGCCGGTCGGCTCGGAGCAGGCGACGCGCTGGTACGCCGAGCGCGCGCTGGAGGCGGGGTGCGGCTTCGTCAACTGCATCCCGGTGTTCATCGCGTCGGACGAGGGCTGGGCGCGGCGCTTCGCCGAGAGGGGGCTGCCCATCGTCGGCGACGACATCAAGTCCCAGGTCGGCGCCACCATCGTGCACCGCGTGCTGGCCAACCTGATGCGCGAGCGCGGCGTGCGGCTGGATCGCACCTATCAGCTGAACTTCGGCGGCAACACCGACTTCCTCAACATGCTGGAGCGCGAGCGGCTGGAGTCCAAGAAGATATCCAAGACGCAGGCGGTCACCAGCCAGGTCGGCCACGATCTGCCCAAGGGCGACTGCCACATCGGGCCGAGCGACCACGTGCCCTGGCTCGACGACCGCAAGTGGGCGCACATCCGCCTGGAGGCCACGGCCTTCGGCGGCGCGCCGATGAGCATCGACCTGAAGCTCGAGGTGTGGGACAGCCCGAACTCCGCCGGCGTGGTGATCGACGCGGTGCGCTGCGCCAAGCTGGCGCTCGACCGCGGCATCGGCGGGCCGCTGGAGGGGCCGTCCTCGTACTTCATGAAGTCGCCGCCGGTGCAGTTCACCGACGCCGAGGCGCGGCTGCGCACCGAGCGCTTCATCGAGTCCGGCGACCCCTGCTAGGCGGATGACCTCCATCCACCTCATCCGCCACACCGACCATGACTGGGTCGCGCGGGGGCTCGCCGGGCGCATGCCGGTGCCGCTGAACGCCGACGGCGTCCGGCAGGCCGAGGCGCTGGGCCGCTGGTACGCCGGCCGGCGGGTGGACGGCGTGTGGTCCAGCCCGCTGCCGCGCACCCGCCAGACCGCCGAGCCCATCGCCCGCCCGCACGGCCTGACGGTGCAGGCCGCCGACGCGCTGCTGGAGGTGGACTTCGGCGCCTGGGAGGGCCGGGACTTCGCCGACCTGGAGAACGACCCGGCGTGGCGGCGCTGGAACGGGTCGCGGGGCCGGGCGCGGGCGCCGGGCGGCGAGACCATCGCCGCGGTGCAGGCGCGGATGTGCGGCTTCATCAACGACCTGTGCGACCGCGACCCGGAGGGGACCCATGCGCTGGTCAGCCACGGCGACCCGATCCGCGCGGCTCTCGCCTACTACCTTGGTGTGCCCATCGATCTTTTTCTTCGGCTGGAGGTCTATCCCGGCTCCGTGAGCGTTCTTTCTATCGACGGTTGGGGTCCGCGGGTCGAGCGGGTCAACCTGACCATCGGGGACGGAGGCATCGCGGCGTCGCCATGAAAATCGTCATCTTCGGACTCACCATCAGCTCCTCCTGGGGCAACGGCCACGCCACGCTGTGGCGCGGCATGGTCAAGGCGCTGGTGCATCGGGGGCACCGGGTGGTGTTCTTCGAGCGCGACGTGCCCTACTACGCCGAGCACCGCGACTGCTGGGAGATTCCCGGCTGCGACCTGGTGCTCTATCCGGACTGGGACGGCATCGCCAGGCACGCCGAGGCGCAGGTCGCCGACGCCGACGTGGCGATGGTCACCTCCTACTGCCCGGACGGGGTGGCGGCGTCGGACCTCGTGCTGGGCTCCAAGGCGCAGCGCAAGGTCTTCTACGACCTCGACACGCCGGTGACCCTGGCGCGGCTGTCGGCCGGCGAGCGGCCGGCCTACCTGCCGCCGGACGGGCTTGGCGGTTTCGACCTCGTGCTCAGCTACACCGGCGGGCAGGCGCTGACCGAGCTGCGCGAGCGCCTCGGCGCCAGGGTGGCGCTGCCGCTGTACGGCTGGGTGGATCCGGAGGTGCACCGGCCGGTGCCGATGGTCGAGAGCTACATGTCCGACCTGTCCTACCTCGGCACCTACGCCGAGGACCGTCAGGAGACGCTGGAGCTCCTGTTCCTCGAACCGGCGCGCCGGCTGCCGCGGCGGCGCTTCCTCATCGGCGGTGCGCAGTACCCGCACGACTTCCCGTGGACGCCCAACCTGTTCTTCGTCCGCCACCTGCCGCCCTCCGAGCACCCGGCCTTCTTCTGCTCCTCGCGCTTCACGTTGAACGTCACGCGCGGCGCCATGAAGCGCATGGGCTGGTGCCCGTCCGGCCGGCTGTTCGAGGCGGCGGCCTGCGGCGTGCCGATCATCTCCGACCATTTCGACGGGCTCGACGGCTTCTTCGAGCCGGGCCACGAGATCCTGGTGGCGCGCGAGACCGACGACGTGACCACGGCGCTGGCCCTGCCGCGCGCCCACGTCGAGCAGATGGCCCGCCGGGCGCGCGAGCGCACGCTGGCCGAGCACACCGCCGACCGCCGCGTCACCGACCTGCGCAACGCGCTGGAAGCCGCCGGCACGCGGGCGGGGGGGATGTGAGTGCACGCGTCGTTTGCCCCCTCCCTAACCCTCCCCCGCTGCGCGGTGGAGGGAACTCCGCCGCTCTGCCCCCTCCACCGCAACGCTCTCGCGCAAGCGAAGCTTGCGCTGACGCGGCAGGCGGATCCTTTGGATCCGCCGAGAGCGGGGAAGGGATGGGGAGGGGGCAAATGCAGCCGAAGAATGGCGGGAGGCACGTGACATGTGGGGCATCATACCGGCGGCCGGCAGCGGCACGCGCATCCAGCCGCTCGCCTTCTCCAAGGAACTGCTGCCGGTCGGCAGCCGGTTCGACGGCGGCACCGAACGGCCGCGGGCGGTCAGCGAGTACCTCGTCGACCGCATGGTGAGGGGCGGCGCCGACAAGATCGCCTTCGTCATCGCGCCGGGGAAGTTCGACATCCTGCAGTACTACGGCGACCATTACGGCGACGCCGCCATGGCCTACGTGGTGCAGCCGCGCCCGGGGGGGCTGTGCGACGCTCTGTTCCGCGCGCTGCACCTCGTCCACCCGAGCGAGCCGGTGATGATCGGCCTGCCCGACACGGTGTGGTTCCCCGAGGACGCGCTGGCCGCGCTGCCCGACGACCGGCTCTCCTTCCTGCTGTTCCCAGTGGAGCAGCCGCAGGTCTTCGACGCCGTGGTGACCGACGGGCACGACCGCGTGCTGGAGATCCAGGTCAAGAGCCCGCACGCCTCCACCAACTGGATCTGGGGCGCCTTCAAGATGCCGGGCGCGGTGTTCCACGACCTGCACCGCCTGTGGCTCGAGCGCGGGCGGCAGGACGAGTACATGGGCACCCTGGTCAACGCCTGGATCGCCCGGGGCGGCGATGCGGTCGGGGTGCGCGCCGGCACCTCGTACGTGGACGTCGGCACGGTGCGCGGCTACCGGGCGGCCATCGGCCTGCTCAGCAACGCCTTATCCGAAGCGGCGGAATGACAGCGAAGGAGACCGACATCGTGAGTTCCGACCTCGCTCCCGATCAGATCGAGCGGCGCGTCCGCGAGCTTGGCCAGTGGTTCCACAACCTCGACCTCAAGGGCGTGCAGACCGCGCCCGACCATTTCCTGGGCGACTACCCGCGCATCAAGTGGCAGCGCTTCGCCCACGCCATCCCGGCCGACCTGACCGGCCGGTCGGTGCTGGACATCGGCTGCAACGGCGGCTTCTACGCGCTTGAGATGAAGCGGCGCGGCGCCGAGCGGGTGGTGGCGGTGGACTACGACGACGCCTACCTCGCCCAGGCGAAGTTCGCCGCCGAGGTGATGGGCGCGGACATCGAATTCGCCAAGCTGTCCGTCTACGACGTGGCGGCGCTGAAGGAGAGGTTCGACCTCGTCATCTTCATGGGGGTGCTCTACCACCTGCGCCATCCCCTGCTGGCGCTCGACCTCATCCGCGAGCATGTCGCGGGCGACCTCCTGCTCTTCCAGTCCATGCTGCGCGGCACGCAGGAGGTGGAGCCGGTGGAACCCGATTATCCCTTCAGCGCGGCGGAGCACTTCGAACGCCCGGGTTACCCGCGGATGGCTTTTATTGAAAATAAATATTGCGGCGACGAAACAAACTGGTGGGTCCCGAACCGGGCCTGCGCCGAGGCGATGCTGCGCTCGGCCGGGTTCCAGGTGATTGACCACCCGGAGGAGGAGGTCTTCGTCTGCCGTGTCGGCGAACGCTCGCACTGGGCGGCGCCGGTCTATCCGACGCGTGGGGCTTGAGGAGGGGGCGGGGGAATGATCGAAGCGGTGATGCTCTGGAACGAGCCGAACAACAAGTCCCACTGGGACTTCCCGATCGATCCGGAGTGGGTCCAGTTCGCCGAGATGATCAAGTGCGCGGCCGACGCCATCCGCGAGGCCAACCCGGACCTGCCGCAGGTGCTCGGCGGCATCTCGCCCATCGACCCGGCGTTCATTGAGAACATGAAGCGCCAGGGCGTGCTGGACAAGCTCGACGCCGTGGCGGTGCACGGCTTCCCGCTGGACTGGAACCACTGGCAGCTGAAGGACTGGCCGGACAAGCTGAAGGAGATCCAGGCGGTCACCGACCTGCCGCTGTGGGTGTCGGAGGTCGGCGTCTCCACCTTCGGCGCGGAGGAGGTGCAGGTCTTCGGCGTGCAGCGCACCGCCGAGCTGCTGAAGGGGCGCGCCCCGCGCGTCCACTGGTACAGCCTGTTCGACCTGCCCCGCGCCTGGCCGGCGACGACCCGGCACAAGGAGGCCGAGGGCTCCTCCTACTACCGGCACTTCTACATGGGCCTGATCCGCGAGGACGGCACGCCGAAGCCGGCGCTGGACGAGTTCCGCAAGCACACGCCCGATCTGGGGCTCTGCCAGTGGTTCCACTTCCAGGACCACCGCCTGGACGAGGGCGTGCGCTGGATGAAGGACCTGGGCGTCACCTACCTGCGCACCGGCCTGAGCTGGGCCGACTATTACCGCGAGGGGGCGCTGGACTGGTTCGACCGGCAGATGGAGGCGCTGGCCGACTTCGACGTCACCGTCACCTTCTGCTTCACGCCCGAGCACATGGGGATCGAGCCGCACCACACCAGCCCGCCCAAGGCCAAGGAGGACTTCGCGGAATTCTGCGCCGAGATGGTGCGCCGCTATGCCCCGGCGCGGGCGCCGGCGTTGTCTCCCGCCGTGGCGCGGTGAGTCATGACGCTCACCGTTCTCAACGTCGCGTCGCCCTTCGCTCCGGTCGGCCATGAGGGGGCCGACGGGGCGGAGGCGGCGGTGGCGGCCCTCGACGCGGCGCTGGTCCGCGCGGGGCATCGCTCGCTGGTGATCGGCCCGGACGGCTCGCGCGTGGCCGGGGAGCTGATCGCGCTGCCGCCGGTGCGCGGCTCCCTGGACGACGGGGCGCGCGCCGCGGTGAACCGCCGGGTGCGCGCCATGGTCGCCGACGCCGTCGGCCGCACGCCGGTCGATCTGGTGCACCTGCACGGCGCCGACTTCCACGACCACCTGCCGCCGGCCGGCGTGCCGGTGCTGGCGACGCTGCATCGGCCGCTCGACGCCTATCCGCCCGCCGCGCTGAGCCCGGCGCGCCCGGCGACGTGGCTGCACGGCGTGTCGGCGGCGCAGCGGCCGCCCGCCGGCGTGCATCTTCTGCCGCCGCTGGAGCCCGGCGTGGCGGTGGACCGGCTGGCGATCCGCGTGCCGAAGCGGCGCTTCGCCGTGGCGCTCGGCCGGGTGACGCCGGGCTCCGGGCTGCATCGGGCGCTCGACGCCGCGGCCATGGCCGAGATGCAGATCCTGCTGGCCGGCGAGCTGCGTTCGCTGCCGGAGAACCAGGACTATTTCCGCGCCGAGATCCAGCCCCGCCTGGACGGCCGGCGCCGCTACCTGGGCGTCATCGGCTTCGCGCGCAAGCGCTGGCTGCTCGGCTCCGCCCGCTGCCTGCTGGCGCCGGGCGGGGATGGGGAGATCGGCGCGGTGGCGGCGCAGGAGGCGCTGGCTTGCGGCACCCCGGTGGTGGGGTTCGCGGATGGGCCGCTGGCCGGCGTGATCGAGCCGGGGGTGACCGGGTTCCTGGTGAAGGACGTGCCGGAGATGGCCGAGGCGATCGCCGCCGCCGAACGCCTCGACCCCGACGCCTGCCGCGCCGCCGCCCGCAGCCGCCATTCCGAGGAGCGCATGGCGGCGCGGTACCTGGCGCTGTACGAGCAGCTGGCGGTGGGGGAGGCGCGGGCGGCGGGGGTGGCGTAGGTTGGGTTTTACACCTTGGGAGACCTTTTGGACGTCATCCCCGCCTTCGCGCTACGGTATGCACACATGTTGCGGTGCGGGACTTTAGCCAGGTCAACAACTTAGCCGTCATCCCCGCGAAGGCGGGGATCCATAACTCCCTAAGCGTGCGACTGTGGAACTTATGGATCCCCGCCTTCGCGGGGATGACGGAAAATCTTCTATATTTCCAGCGGCTTACCGCTCCGCAATATGTGTGCATACCGTAGCGCCTTCGCGGGGATGACGGAAGCACTCTGAGTTTTCAAGGAAAGCCTCACCCCAGAATCTTCCCCATCGCCACATGGTCGGCGAAGCGCCCGTCGATGAGGGCGTAGCGCCGGCACACCGCCTCCTCCTGGAAGCCGCACGCGGCGTAGAAGCGCCGTGCCCGCAGGTTGGGGCCGAGCACCCACAGCGAGAGCCGGTGCGCGCCGCGTCCGCGCGCCCACGCCTCGGCCGCCGCCATCAGGCGCTTGCCGACACCGCTCGCCCAGTATTCCTGCCGCACCGCCATGCCGAGGCTGGCCTCGTGCGCGGTGCGCTGCGAGCCGCCGAACCACACCGAGACGGTGCCGGCCAGTTCCGCCCCGACCGCCGCCCCGACCGCAGCCACGATGGTCGTGCGCTGCGGGTCCAGCCCCTGCCCGGCGAGGAAGCGCCGCGCCGCGATGACCGTGGTCAGCCCCTCGTCCGCGGTGCGCAGCAGGAACGGGGTCTCCCGCCGCACCGCCTGATCGTAGGCGGTGTAGGCCGCGGCGTCGCCGGTCTGCGCCTCGCGCACCGTCAGGCCGGCGAGTTCCGCCGCCGGGAGCGAGTCCAGCAACAGCGGCCCCCACTCCGGCACCTCGGTCGGGCCGAGATCCTTCGCCATCACGATCTCGTCGCAGAAGGTTCCGCCGAAGCACAGGGATTCGCGCAGCCGCCCCTCGTCCCGGTAGCCCAGGCGGCGGTACAGCGCGTGCGCCCGCCGGTTGGGCGCGGCCACCGTCAGCTCCAGCCGGTGCAGGCCGCGGCTGCGCGCCCAGGCCTCGGCCTCGGCCAGCAGCCGGGTGCCGGCGCCGCGCCCCTGCTGGCGCGGCAGCACGCCGAGCGCCACCGTCGCCACGCCGCAGTTCCTTTGGAAGCGCCCGCCGGTGGCGATCAGCGCGCCGGCCGGGCGGCCGTCCACCGCCGCCACCAGCACCACGTTGAGGCCGGGCGCCAGGAACGCCGCGAGGTCCTCCGCCGGGTTGGCGCCGGCGTGCCAGGACGGCCGCTCGCCGGCGGCGTGCAGCGTGTAGGGGGACGCGGCGTTCACCGCCTCCGTCAGGGCGAGCAGGGCGCGCGCCTCGTCGGGGCGGGCGGGGTGGATGGCGATCGCGGCGGGCATGCGCCCATTACACCCGCAGGGCAGGGCGGACGCAAAGCGCGTTGTCGGGGGACCACCGTCCGGCTATCGTCCGGCCCGAAAAATCAGGGAGAGACACAGCATGCCCACCGTCACCATCCGCCCGGCCGTGGAGGCCGACGCCGCGGCCATCCTCGGCTTTGTCAAGGAGCTGGCGGAGTTCGAGCGCGAGCCGCACGCGGTGAAGGCCACCGTGGACGACGTGCGCCGCGACGGCTGGGGGCCGGACGCGGTGTTCGAGGCGCTGATGGCCGAGCTGGACGGCGTGCCGGTCGGCTTCGCGCTGACCTTCCGCAACTACTCGACCTGGGAAGGCCGCGCCGGCCTGTTCGTCGAGGACCTGTACGTGCAGCCGCACGCCCGCAAGTTCGGCGTCGGCCGCACGCTGCTGGCCGCGGTGGCGCGGCGCGCCGTCGAGCGCGGCTGCAAGCGGGTGGACCTCAGCGTGCTGAACTGGAACCCGGCGCGCGGCTTCTACGACCGCATCGGCTTCAAGCAGATGGAGGAATGGCTGCCGTACCGCCTGACGGGGGACGCGCTGCACGCGCTGGCGGAGGAGGCCTGACGGCCCGGCCTCCGGCGGATCGGGCGGAAGGGGGCGCTGTAACCGCTGAACCATCCAGAGGAAGCGGTGCCGCGCCCACCGCATCGCTTCCCGGCGATCACGCCGCCTCTTCGAGGGCCGGCATCTCGACCAGACGGGCGTAGCCGTCGCGCTCGTCGCGCAGGGTCAGCAGCAGGTCGCCAAGGCTGTCGCGGACGAACGCATCGTCCTGGGTACCCAGCTTGTCCTTGGTAATCCGAATGAACTCATCCAAAAGCGCCATGTGGGTCAGAGAAGCGGACTGAACGCGGCGGTTAGCGGAAGAGTAGGCCATCGGGAAGCTCCATCGGTGGGTGTGCGTCGATGAAGCCATTAAGCGGCCAGAACAGTTAACGACTTACTAACAAGCCTAGGCGGCGGGTCGTATCTTGGGAATTACTCCGCTGAGCAAAGTCGTATATTGGACGATTACTCGTAGGTGGTAATACTATGCGATCTATGCCGCCTCTTCCAGGCGCTCCATAGCGCGCAGCCACGCCCGGCCGACCAGCGGTTGGGTGAGGGATTCCAAGGATTCCGGCTCGCACAGGTCGGGGTCCGGCCCCTCCATCAGCATCATGCCCTCGCCGCCGGGGCCGAGGATGGTCCAGCCGCGCGCCAGCATCTCCGCCACCCGGTTGCGCGCGATGTAGGCCTTAACGGTTTCCGTGACGGTGTCCGCAGCGAACGAGCCCATGGCAGCCTCCGGCGTTAACAACCTTCACCCGAACTGTGCCGAAGTTCTCGGAACGTTTCAAGAACAATGTTCGTGCTCCCTTGCCGGGGTCCCTGTATCGGGCAAGATAGAAGCCCGGAACGCCAGCCACCGGGAACGCCAGCCATGCCAGCCCCGAACACGCGCATCGAGACGGACTCCTTCGGTCCCATCGAGGTGCCGGCCGACCGTTACTGGGGGGCGCAGACGCAGCGTTCGCTGCAGAACTTCCGCATCGGCGGGGAACGCATGCCGCCGCCGCTGGTCCGCGCGCTGGGCATCCAGAAGAAGGCGGCGGCGCAGGCCAACATGGTGCTGGGTGCGCTCGACCCGACACTCGGCCGCGCCATCGGCGACGCGGCGGAGGAGGTGGTGGACGGCACGCTGCTCGACCACTTCCCGCTGGTGGTCTGGCAGACCGGCTCCGGCACCCAGACCAACATGAACGCCAACGAGGTGATCTCCAACCGCGCCATCGAGATGCTGGGCGGCGAGAAGGGCTCGAAGACGCCGATCCATCCGAACGACCACGTCAACATGGGGCAGTCGTCCAACGACAGCTTCCCCACCGCCATGCACATCGCCGCGGTCGAGCAGATCCACCACGAGCTGATCCCGGCGCTGGAGCACATGGCCGGCGTGCTGGAGAACAAGGTCCGCGCCTTCGCCGACATCGTGAAGATCGGCCGCACCCACCTGCAGGACGCCACGCCGCTGACGCTGGGGCAGGAGTTCTCCGGCTACGCCGCGCAGGTGCGCTTCGGCATCGAGCGGCTGCGCGCCTGCCTGCCGCGGCTGTACCAGCTGGCACAGGGCGGCACCGCGGTCGGCACCGGGCTGAACGCGCGGAAGGGCTTCGCCGAGGAGTTCGCGCGGCAGGTCGCCGACATCACCGGCCTGCCGTTCGTCCCCGCCGCCAACACGTTCGAGGCGCTGGCGACCCACGACGCGCTGGTCGAGGCGCACGGCATGCTGAACACCATCGCCGTTTCCTTCATGAAGATCGCCAACGACATCCGCCTCCTGGGCTCCGGCCCGCGCTGCGGCATCGGCGAGCTGGTGCTGCCGGAGAACGAGCCCGGCTCCTCCATCATGCCCGGCAAGGTCAACCCGACGCAGTCCGAGGCGATGACCATGGTCGCCGCCCAGGTCATGGGCAACCACACCGCGGTGACGGTGGCCGGCGCCACGGGGCATTTCGAGCTGAACGTCTTCAAGCCGGTGATCGCCTACAACGTGCTGCAGTCGATCCGCCTGCTGGCCGACGCGGCGGTGAGCTTCACCGACAACGCGCTCCTCGGCATCGAGCCGAACCGCGAGCGCATCACGAAGCTGATGAACGACAGCCTGATGCTGGTCACCGCGCTCAACCCGCACATCGGCTACGACAACGCCGCGAAGATCGCCAAGAAGGCGCACAAGGAGGGCACGACGCTGAAAGAGGCCGGCGTGGCGCTGGGCCTGCTGACCGAGGAGCAGTTCGACCAGTGGGTCCGGCCGGAGACGATGATCGGGCCGCGGTGATGTGGTAGACGGGGGCATGAAGAAGCGCTCCGTCCTCATCGCCGGCCACCCCACCAGCGTCTCGCTGGAGGAGGAGTTCTGGGACGCCCTGAAGGCCGAGGCCGCGGCGCGCGGCGTCTCGGTCAACGCGTTGATCGAGGAGATCGACGCCGGGCGCACCGGCAACCTGTCCAGCGCCATCCGCGTCTTCATCCTGACCGCGCTGCAACGCCGCCTTGCCGCCGGGGCGTGAGCGGTCTACACCCGGGGCGTTGCCGCTTCACAGAGGGCGCCCGTGCCGTCCGACGCCACCCCGCTCGACCTCATCGCTTTCGTCTGGCTCCTCGGCGCCTGGACCGCCTTCACCCTGGTGCAGGACTACCTGCTGGAGGGCCGGGTCGCCGTCAACCAGCACCTGACGCTGATCCGCAGCGTCTGGATGGAGCGCATGCTGGAGCGCGACAACCGCATCATGGATTCGCAGCTGGTCGGCCACACCATGAACAGCTGCACCTTCTTCGCCTCCACCACCATGCTGGTGCTGGCCGGCCTCGTCGGCTCCTTCGGCGCCATCGAGCGGGTGCACGAGATCATGGGCGGGCTGTCCTTCACCGTCCGCACCTCGCGCGAGCTGCTGGAGCTGAAGGTGCTGGTGCTGATGGGCATCTTCGTCTTCGGCTTCTTCAAGTTCACCTGGGCGCTGCGCCAGTACAACTACTGTTGCGCGCTGCTCGGCTCGGCGCCGCTGCCGCCGGTGCCAGAGGCGGAGCGCAAGACCATGGCCCGCAACATCGCCGCCGCCATGACGCTGGCGGTGAAGGCGTTCAACGGCGGCCTGCGCTCCTATTACTTCGCGCTGGCGGCGCTGGCGTGGTTCATCCACCCCGGCGTTCTGATCGCGGCAACCGCCTTCGTGCTGGTGGTCCTGATCCGCCGGCAGGCCTTCTCGCGGACCGAGCGCGTCATCTCCGCCCAGGCCGACGCGCTGGAGCGCGGTGTGACAAAACAATAACGCATACGAATAATCCGCTATACCACCTTTTCGTCCTTCCCCGCAGCGCCCATAGTCCCTTTCCTAAGGGTCCAGGACGTTCCAGCGGGGAAGACAGCATGAGCCTTGAGGAGTTTCGCCCGACCGCCGCCCCGGTCGCGGCGCCGGCCGCCGCCGGCTTCCCGCGCGCCGACGAGGTGCGCACCGTCGATGCGGCGCGGGTGGCCGGCTGGCTGGGGGCGGGGTGGGCCGACATGCGCGCGGCCGGCTGGGTCAGCCCGGCCTACGGCGCCATGTTCGTGGCCATCGGCTTCGCGCTCACCGCGGGCCTGACCATGCTGGACATGGCCTACCTGATTGCGCCGATGATCGGCGCCTTCCTGCTGGTGTCGCCGCTGCTGACGCTGGGGCTCTACCAAGTGTCGAAGGATGTGGAGGAGGGGCGGCGGCCCAGCTTCTGGCGGGCGCTGTGCGCGTGGCGGGCCAACCCGTACCACATCCTCACCGCCGGCCTCGTGCTGATGCTGTTCATGATGATCTGGGTGCGGCTCAACGTCATCGCCTTTGCGCTGTTCTTCCCCTATGTGTCGATGAGCTTCGCCAGCCTGCTGGAGCAGACCTTCACGCTGCAGGGGATGTTCTTCACGGCGTTCGTCACGTGCCTGGGCTTCGCCTTCGCCAGCGTCGCCTTCGTCACCAACGTGACCGCGCTGCCGATGATGCTCGACCGGCCGGAGGACATCTTCAGCGCCGCGCTGGTGTCGATCATCGCGGTGGTGAAGAACCCGCGGGTGATGGCGCTGTGGGCGGCGCTGATCGTGCTGGTGACCGGCATCGGCATGGCCACGGCCTTCGTCGGCCTCGCCGTCGCGCTGCCGCTGATCGGGCACGCCAGCTGGCACGCCTACCGCGATCTGGTGATCCGGCCGGACGCGGCGGCCTAAGCGTACAGGCTCATGATGATGCTGGTGGCGGAGTCCGCGGTGGCGCCGCCCAGCAGGCTGGTGCGCCAGTCGGTGGACGCGCCGGTGTCCGGGTTGGCGATGTCGTACTGCGTCAGGTAGCGCTTGATGAAGGCGTCGCGGTACTTGGAATCGTTGAGCTTGGTGACGTCCAGGCGGCTGGTGATCGCCGCCGCCTGGGTCTCCACCGGCTGCACGGCGATCTGCTGCGGCAGGCCGAGCGTCGACGTCACCACGTCGCGCAGGATGGCGTCGCCGAGGATGTTGTAGACCGACGAGGTCGCGCTGGTGATGTACTTCTCGAAATAGCGGGCCTTGCGGACGGCGATGTTCTCGGTGCCGATGGAGGTCTCGAACTTCGCCTGCTTGTAGGCGGCGATCAGCGCGTCCTGGGTGGACGACTGCTTCAGCGTGTCGACGCCGGTCTCGGCGAGTTGCAGCGTCTCCGCCGCCTGGGCGTAGCGCTTGTCGCTCAGGCGGTTCATCACCGCGTTGCTGTCGCTCACCTTCTCGGTGAGGATGCGGCGCATCTTGCCGGCGTACTGCTCCTCGCCGGCGAGGTTGGTGGCGGTGGCGAGGAACGACAGCAGCTTGTAGTCCTTGAACAGCTCGTCGACGCTGCCCGCCTTGGCCACCGCCTTCTTGAAGTAGTCGATGTCCTTCTGGATGTTGGACGTCTTCTCGAAGGTGGTCTGCAAGGTGGCGCTGCTGGTTGCGTACTTCTGGTACGTGATGATCGACGAGACGGACATGACGGGGTGCCCCGGTTCGAGGGGCACGGGAGAATGCCCCTTCACCGGGTTGGACGGGATTGGCCGGGGGCTCCTGCGCTGGTGGCGTGGATTTTTTGTGGGGGCAACAGGATTCACACGGATTTCACGGATTTACGGCACGGATTACACGGATCTTTTATTCGTGCCTCAGCAACGGCTTGCGGGGCATGCCGGGGCGGGACACGAGAAAAAGAAAATCCGTGTAATCCGTGCCGTAAATCCGTGAAATCCGTGTCTCCCGGGTTGCCCGCAAGGATCAGGCACGCTCAGGATTTCCAGAGCACCGCGCCGCCTTTGCGCGCCATCTTCGACCAGTCCTTGGCGAAGTAGGCGAAGTCGCGGCTCGGGCGGCCGAACAGGTAGCCCTGGCCGAGCGTCACCCGCAGCTCGTTCAGCAGCCGGGCGTGGTCCGGCTCCTCGACCTGTTCGCCGATGAGGGTGAGGTCGAGCTGGTGGCAGACGTCCACCATGGAGCGCAGCATCGCCATGTCGCGCGGGTTGCCGGCGGCGCCGCGCACGAACTTGCCGTCGATCTTGGCGTAGTCCACCTGCAGCCCGTACAGCGACTGGAACGAGGTTGACCCGGCGCCGACGTCGTCCAGGCAGATGCGGAATCCGGCGGAGCGCAGCTTCTGCAGCACGTCGTTCAGCCGGCCGATGTCGGAGACCACCACCGTCTCCGTCACCTCCAGCAGCAGCTTCTTCGCCAGATCGCCGTAGGGCTCGGTCACCGCCTGGAACTGGCGCAGGAACAGCGGGCTCATCAGCGTCTTGGCCGACAGGTTGATCGCCACGTCGGGCAGCTTGGGCTCCAGATGGTAGGCTTTCAGCGTGTCCAGCACCGACTGCGTCAGCAGCAGGTCGAAGTCGTAGATCAGCCCGACGTCCTCGGCGAAGGTGATGAAGTCGGCGGGCGACGGCATGCCCTCCAGCCGCGTCAGCGCCTCCAGGTGGTGGACGTCGCCGGTCTCCAGCTCGACGATGGGCTGGTAGACGACGAAGAAGTCGCGCTTCTCGATGGTCGCCCGCGCCCGGCCGATGCGGTCCACCGCGTCGGACAGCATGCGCTGCGCGCCGTCCTCCAGCGAGGCGATGGTGAACTCGCCGCCCTGCGCCGACACGAAGGCCTGCACCGTGTAGACCAGCGCCCGCGCCGCGTCGGCGGCGTCGAGCTGGGAGTCGGCCATGTCCAGCGACCAGCTGCGGATGCCGCCCTGCAGGTCGCCGCCGGCCTCCTTGATGATGCCGGCGATGTGCGTCTGAACCTCGTCGCCGTCCACGTCCGCCGTGTGCACGATGCCGAAGCGGTCGGCGCCGAGCTGCCCGGCGCTGTCGCCGTCCGCCGAGATGCCGCGCAGGTAGGCGTCGATGCCCTGCCGCACCTCGGCCGCGGCGCCCTCGGGCATGGTGTCCACCATGCTCTGCAGGCCTTCGATCAGCAGCAGCGTCAGGCCGTTGTCCAGGCCCTTCTCGCGCGCCTGGACGATGCGGTCCTCGAGAATGGCGGTGAAGGTGTGGTTGTCCAGCAGCTGTCCGGCGGCGCCGGGGCCGATCGACGGCGCCTCGTGGCGGGGGCCGGAGGCCAGCAGCACGGTCAGGAACAGCGACCCCGGGCAGGACTCCAGCCGGCAGCCGCCGAGCAGGGCGGGGAAGCGGTGCCCGTCGAAGCCCTGGAACACCACGCGCGCCGGCTTGATGCGGGCCTTCTCGACGATGCGGTTGAGCAGCACGTCGAGGTACTTGCGGTCGGTCGGCGCCACATGCGCGTGCAGGCTGCTGCCGACCAGCGAACCGACGTCGTCCGGCGTCAGGCGGCAGCGCGCGCCGGCGGCGAACAGGATGGTCCCCTTGGGATCGGTCTCGATCAGAAGGTCGGCGGCGGCGAAGGCGAAGCCGACGAAACGGTCGCGGTTGGTCGGCGGCGGGCGGGCGGTGGCCGGCGCGGGCTTGGCGGCGCGACGCTCCACGCCACGCGGCGGGGCGGCGGCGGCCGGGGCGCCCGGCTGGAGGGGCAGTGCATCCGCGTTTTGCGCCATGAAGCTCTTAATTTAAATAAAAGTTGATCAAGTATGCGCAATGTTGGCGCAGAGCGTACCGTCGATATTCATTTTATGAAAGTCCAAAGAATCGCCGAAGTCCGCGGCCGATTGGTCGCGGGCTTCGGCGTCTGGTCATAAGAAGACGAAGGAAATCGGCTCAGGGACGGCGTGGAAACACGCGGTTGACGTGGCCCATCTTGCGCCCGGGGCGGGCTTCGGCCTTGCCGTACAGGTGCAGGTGGGCGTTCGGCTCGGCGACGATCTGCCGCCAGCGCAGGACGTCGTCGCCGATCAGGTTTTCCATCTCGGCCTCGAAGCGCAGCTCGGTGGAGCCGAGCGGCAGGCCGCAGACCGCGCGCACCAGCTGCTCGAACTGGCTGGTGGCGCAGGCGTCCATGGTCCAGTGGCCGGAGTTGTGCGGGCGCGGCGCCATCTCGTTGACCAGGACGTGGCCGTCGGGCGTGACGAACATCTCCACCGCCAGCAGGCCGACGACGCCCAGCGCCTCGGCCAGGGTGGTGGCGACGCGGCCGGCCTCGGCGGCGGTGCCGGACGAGACGCGGGCGGGCGCCAGCGTGCGGTCGAGGATGCCGTTCTTGTGCCGGTTCTCCACCACCGGGTAGGCGGCGGTGCGGCCGTCCAGGCCGCGGGCGACGATCACCGACACCTCGCAGGTGAAGTCGACGAAGCCCTCGACGATGCCGGCGTCGGAACCGATGGACGTCCACGCCTCGGCCGGGTCGGTGCCCGGCCCGATCACCGCCTGCCCCTTGCCGTCGTAGCCGAGGCGGGTGGACTTGAGGATGCAGCGCGGGCCGATCTCGGCCACCGCCTTGGCCACGTCCTCGGCGCTCGACGCCGCGCGCCAGGGCGCGGTGGCGATGCCCAGGGCGTTGGCAAAGGACTTCTCCCGGATGCGGTCCTGCGCCACCGCCAGCACCTTGGCGCCGGGATGCACGGGCACGATCGAGGTGAGGAACTCTACCGTATCGACCGGGACGTTCTCCCACTCCAGCGTCACCACGTCCACGGACTTGGCGAAGGCGGCCAGCGCGTCGCGGTCCGTCCAGTCCGCCACGGTCATGGCGTCGGCGACCTGGCCGCAGGGGCTTCCCTCGGCGTCGGGGGCGAAGACGTGCGTGCGGTAGCCGAGGTTGGCGGCGGCCAGCGCGGTCATCCGGCCGAGCTGCCCGGCGCCCAGCATGCCGATGGTCGAGCCGGGGGCGAGCGTGTCCATGGCGTCAGGCCGGCTCATCGACGGGGGCTTCGGCGACCGCCGCGGTCTGGCGCGCGCGCCACGCGTCCAGCGCCTCGGCGACCTTCGGGTCCATCAGCGCGATGACCGAGCCGGCGAGGAGCGCTGCGTTGATGGCGCCGGCCTTGCCGATGGCGAGCGTGCCGACCGGCACGCCGCCCGGCATCTGCACGATGGAGAGCAGGCTGTCCATGCCCTTCAGCGCGTGGCTCTCGACCGGAACGCCGAAGACGGGCAGGGGCGTCATCGACGCGGCCATGCCCGGCAGGTGGGCGGCGCCGCCGGCCCCGGCGATGACGACCTTGAGGCCGCGGTCGCGGGCGGTGGTGGCGTACTCGACCAGGCGCTGCGGCGTGCGGTGGGCGGAGACGATGCGCACCTCGTGCGGCACGCCCAGGGCCTTCAGCGTGTCGGCGGCGTGCTTCATGGTCGTCCAGTCGGACTGGCTGCCCATGATGATGCCGACCAGCGGCGCGGAGGAGGACGGTTCGGCGGGCGAATGGACCGACACGGGGGCGCTTTCCAAGGGTGTTTCGGAAAGCCGGGCATTATAGGAAGGTCGCGCGCGGAGTCCAGCGGCGCATATATCCCTCTCCCGTCCCGGGAGAGGGTGGCCGCGGAGCGGCCGGGTGAGGGTGCCGGCAAGGATCCTTGGATTTACCCTCACCCCCCCGCTCTTCGAGCGGGCCCCTCCCTCTCCCGGGACGGGAGAGGGAAGGATTACGCAATAATATCGGGCAGCATCCGGCTCTCCAGGAGCGCGATCTGGTCCTTCAGCGCCAGCTTCCGCTTCTTCAGCCGCTGCAACTGCAGCTGGTCGAAGGGGGCGCGTTCCGACAGGCGCGCGATCACGTCGTCGAGATCGCGGTGCTCGCTCCTCAAGTCGGCGAGTTTCTGCTTCAGCATTTCCTGTTCGTTCATCGGCCGGCGTAAGGGGCTGCGCGAGATCGGGCGGGGGCGGCGGGGACTATAGCAGAAAACCCGGCTGCGCGCATGGTGAAACCACTGCCCATGCGGCCGGTTAACGCAGCGTGGCATTGCGGAGCGCCCGGGTTCTTGCAAGACTGCACGTTGTAACCCGGGCGGCCGCCCGCCCTCGCGACACGGGATACCATCATGACGGCAACCAAGCGCATCGGCATCCTCACCAGTGGCGGCGACTGCGCCGGCCTCAACGCGGTCATGCGCGCGGCGGTTCACCGCGCCACGCTCACCTACGGCTGGCAGGTGCTCGGCATCAAGGAAGGCACGCAGGGCCTGCTGAAGCGCCCGGTGCAGTACCAGGTGCTCGACCTGCCGCAGGTTGACGGCAACATGATGCGCATGGGCGGCACCATCCTCGGCACCACCAACCGCGGCGACCCCTTTGCCTATCCCATGGGCGACGGCACCTTCAAGGACCGCTCGGACGAGATCATCGGCGGCTACCGCGAGCTGGGGCTGGACGCCCTGATCGGCATCGGCGGCGACGGCAGCTTCGCCATCCTGCGCAAGATCGCGCAGAAGGGCGGCCTCAACCTGGTCGGCGTGCCGAAGACCATCGACAACGACCTTGGCGCCACCGAGGTGTCGGTCGGCTTCGACACCGCCGTCGGCGTCGCGGTCGAGGCGCTGGACCGCCTGCAGCCCACCGCCGCCAGCCACGCCCGCATCATGGTGCTGGAGGTGATGGGGCGCGACGCCGGGCACATCGCGCTGTCCGCCGGCATCGCCGGCGGCGCCGACGTGATCCTGATTCCGGAGATCCCGTACTCCATCGAGAAGATCGCCGAGAAGATGCGGCAGGTCAAAGCGAGCGGCCGCAACTTCGGCCTCGTCGTGGTGTCGGAGGCGGTGAAGACCGCCGACGGCGGCGAGGTGAAGAAGGTCTTCGAGGGCGGCGAGAAGCGCTACGGCGGCATCGGCGACTACATCGGCGAGAAGCTGGCCCGCGCCACCGGCGCCGAGACGCGCGTCACCGTGCTGGGCCACGTGCAGCGCGGCTCGCCCCCCAGCCCGCGCGACCGCCTCGTCGCCTCGGCCTTCGGCGTGCACGCGGTGGACCTGATCGCCGAGGGTAAGTTCGACCGCATGGTGGCGTGGTCCAACCGCGGCGTGGTCGATGTGCCGATCGAGGAGGCGATCGCCGCCTACGCCAGCGTCGATCCCGAGGGCACGCTGGTGAAGACGGCGCGCGGCCTGGGCATCAGCCTGGGGGATTGAGGTTTCCAGGCCCCCTCCCTGGCCCTCTCCCGCCGTTGGCGGTGGGGCAGGGAGGGGGCAGAAAGCCTTACCGTTCCGCCACCCGGTCGGAGGAGCCGTCCTCCTCCTCCCGCGTCGGGCGGCCGACGTAGAAGGCGGTGCAGCGCTTGCCGCCGGCGATCCGCGTCAGCGCCGCATGCCAGACCTCGCCGCGCGGGGCGTAGATCGTCAGCGACAGCGCCTCGACGTTCGGGCGCAGCTCGTAGCCGTCGATGGCGGTGTCCGGGTTCTTGGGATCGAAGATCGCCTGCGGCACCGTGAGCGTGCGGCCGTCGCCGAAGTCCAGCTTGACGTCCTGCGCCCAGGGGCAGCTGTTGCCGCCGCCCTCCGCGGCCCGCGCACCGGAAGCCGACAGTGCCGGGGCCAGCATCAGCGCTGCCGCCAGCGCGGCGCGCACCCACACCCGTGTCCGCACGATGCCCTCGATCCTCGTTCCCTTTCGCGCCGCACAATAGGACAGCCCCCGCGCCCGCCGCAACCTGTCGGAGCGTTGGGGCTGCCCTTATCACAATGCGGGGTCACAAAGCGGGCTGCGCGCTAGTCGAACACCGGGACGAAGGCGGCGGTGTGCGGGTCGATGACCCAGAGGTCGCCGGTCTCCAGGTCGAACCACCAGCCGTGCAGGTGCAGCGTGCCCGCCTCGACCCGGTCGCGGATGAAGGGGAAGGTCATCAGGTTCTCGACCGAGCCGCGCACCGCCGCGCGCTCCACCAGGTGCGGCGATGCCTGCAGCCACGCGGCGGAGGCATCGCGCTCGCTCTGGGTGTCCTCGCCGTTGGCGGGGGTGAGAAAGCGTTCGCACGCCTCCTGCGCGATGGAGACCCAGGGCGCGATGAAGTCGCCCGGCGGCTGCTCGCCGGACTGCATGCCGATCAGCCCGCGGATGCCGCCGCACTGCGCGTGGCCCAGCACCACGACGTGCCCGACCTCCAGCACCCGCACGGCGTACTCGATGGCCGCGGAGGTGCCGTGGTAGTGGCCGTCCGGCTGGTAGGGCGGCACCAGGTTGGCGACGTTGCGCACCACGAACAGCTCGCCCGGCTCGGCCTGGGTGATGAGCGCCGGATCGACGCGCGAGTCCGAGCAGCCGATGAGCAGCACCTCGGGCTTCTGCCCCTGCTCGACCAGCATGCGCATGCTCTCGGGGTATTTTTCGTAGTAGCGGGCGCGGAATCCCTTGATGCCGGCCATCAGCCGGCGGATCGCTCCATGTGGCACAGTGAGAGGCATGACGGCGGGTTCCTCTGCGGTGCGGCGCACCCTTGGGTTTAGTGCAAAATGCCGGGCATTCCAAGCGTTCCGCTCAGGTTTCGGCGATTTCCGGCTGGGGCGTCTCCCCCCACCGCCGCACCCGGCCGGAGTCCAGCCCGAACAGGTCGAGCGCCCGGCCGACCGCGTGGTCGATCAGGTCGTCCAGGCCCCTGGGCTTGGCGTAGAAGGCCGGCACCGGCGGGGCGATCACCGCGCCCATCTCGGCCAGTTGGGTCATGGTGCGCAGGTGGCCGACGTGCAGCGGCGTCTCGCGCACCATCAGCACCAGGGGCCGGCGCTCCTTCAGCGTCACGTCGGCGGCGCGGGTCAGCAGGCTGGAGGTGACGCCGGTGGCGATCTCGCCCATCGAACGGATCGAGCAGGGCGCCACGATCATCCCCAGCGTGCGGAAGCTGCCCGACGCGATGGCCGCGCCGATGTCGGCCGGGGAGTAGGCGGCGTCGGCCAGCGCCCGTACCTCGGCGGGTTTCAGGTCGGTCTCGTGCGCCAGGGTGACTTCGGCGGCGCGGCTGAGGACGAGGTGGGATTCCACCCCGATCCGGCGCAGGGTCTCCAGCAGCCGGACGCCGAGGATCACCCCGGACGCCCCGCTGATTCCGACGACCAGACGTGAAGATTGGCTCATTCCGCTCATGTAGCGCACGCTACCCCCTTCGTCCAGTATGGCGGACGCGTCCTTGATTCACTCTACCGCTGGCAACAAGATGACCGATCCCGCGTCGTATCGGGTCATATATGCCAACTTTCCGAAGGAGGGCAGTCATGACGTTTGAGGACCGGATCGAAACCCTGCGCGTCAAGCACCAGGCACTCGAAGCCGCACTCAAGCTGGAATGCCAACGGCCTCACCCGGACGATTACACGCTTGTCCGGATCAAGAAGGAAAAGCTGCGCCTCAAGGACGAGATCTCACGACTGGCGCGCGCCTGACCGGGCGCTCTTTCGGAAACGAAAACGGCGCGTCCGAGGACGCGCCGTTCTGCTTTTGGGGTCTGAGAACGCGGCTCAGTGCTCCGCGTGCTCGGAGTAGGGGGTGTCCTCCCCGTCGTCCATCTCCGCCTCGGCGTCCGCCTCGTTCTCCTCGCCGGGCTCGACCGGGCCGCGGTACTTGGCGGCGATGGCCAGCGCCTCCTCCAGCTCGCGCTGGGTGCACAGGCCCAGCAGCACCGGGCTGCGCGGCTTGATGTTGGCGGCGTTCCAGTGCGTGCGGTCGCGCACCGCGGCGATGGTCGGCTTGGTGGTGCCGATCAGGCGGCTGATCTGGGCGTCCGACAGCTCGGGATGGTGCTTGATGACCCAGGCGATGGCATCCGGCTTGTCGCCACGCTTGGTGATCGGGGTGTAGCGCGGACCCTTCGAGCGCGCCACCGGCGCCGGCAGGTCGGGGACCAGCAGCTTGAGGCGCAGGTCGGGATTCTTCTCGCAGCGCTCGATCTCGGCCTTGGTCAGCTGGCCGTTGGCGATCGGGTCGAGCCCCACCATGCCGACCGCCACCTCGCCGTCGGCGATCGCCTGCACCTCAAGGTGATGCAGGCCGCAGAATGCGGCGATCTGCTCGAAGCTCAGCGCTGTGTTCTCGACCAGCCACACGGCCGTCGCTTTCGGCATCAAGGGCAGTGCCATCATCCCTCCTGACAAACTCAAGGCCGTGCCGCGACCCGCCGGTGGGTGCGATCTCCGGCCTGCCTTCCAGTCTTGCGGACCACTTTACCCCCATATGGGAGTGCGGTCCGCTTATGTAAGCGTACACGGGGTTGGCGCCGGACATCCGGCGCCGCTTTCCCTGCTAACCCGACGGGAAGGCTTTGGCAAGCCCGCGGTTCCATTTGCACGGGCAGACAGCGTAAAAAATAGCCGCCTACAGCGGTTGCTCCACCGTCAGCACGATCTTTCCGACATGCGCGCTCGATTCCATCAGGCGGTGCGCTTCCGCGGCCTGATCCAGCGGGAAGGTGGCGTGGATCAGCGGCTTGACGGTTCCCGCCTCGATCAGCGGCCACACCTTGGCGCGCAGCTCGCCGGCGATGCGGCCCTTCTCCTCCACCGACCGGGCGCGCAGCGTCGAGCCGGTCAGCGTCAGCCGCTTCAGCATCACCGGCATCAGGTTCAGCGTCGTCTTCGGCCCGCGCAGGAAGGCGATGGAGACGTGGCGCCCGTCCGGCGCCATCGCCTCGATGCTGCGCTGGACGTAGTCGCCGCCGACCATGTCCAGCACCACGTCGACGCCGCGGCCGCCGGTCGCCTCCTTGATGACGGCGACGAAATCCTCCGCCTTGTAGTCGATGGCGCGGTCGGCGCCCAGTTGCTCGCAGGCCCGGCACTTCTCCGGGCTGCCGGCGGTGGTGAAGACGGTGGCGCCGAACGCCTTGGCCAGCTGGATCGCGGTGGTGCCGATGCCGCTGGAGCCGCCGTGCACCAGGAAGCGCTCGCCTTTTTGCAGGGCGCCGCGCTCGAACACGTTGGTCCACACGGTGAAGAAGGTCTCGGGCAGGGCCGCCGCCTCGACCATGCTCAGGCCCTTCGGGATGGGCAGCACCTGCGGCGCCGGCACCACGCAGTACTGCGCGTAGCCGCCGCCGGCTACCAGCGCGCACACCTTGTCGTCCGCCGCCCAGTCCATGACGCCCTCGCCCAGCGCCACGACGCGGCCGGCGATCTCCAGCCCCGGCAGGTCGGACGCGCCCTTCGGCGGGTCGTAGTTGCCCATGCGCTGCAGCACGTCGGGGCGGTTGACGCCAGCGGCGTGCACCTCGATGAGGACCTCGCCGGGGCCGGGGGTCGGCGCCTCGCGCGTGGCCGGGCGCAGCACCTCCGGCCCGCCGGGCTGGCTGATCTCGACGCAACGCATGCTGTCGGGCAGTGCGATTCCCATGGTCTCCCCCCTTCTCCGTCGTGCCGCCAGAAGGTAGAACTGGTCATCACCGCTGACAAGACGGGGAGGACGCCATGGCCCTGGACACCGACGAGTTGGAGCCGCGCAAGCCGAAGCCGGCGCTGAAGGACCTGTCGACGCTGTCGGTGGGTGAGCTGAAGGACTACATCGCCGGCCTGGAGGCGGAAATCGCCCGCGCCCGCACCTTCATCGACGCCAAGGAAGCCCACAAGAACGCGGCGGAGGCGTTCTTCAAGAAGGGGTGATGTGCAGTTTCCGCGCTGGCCCCCACCCAACCCTCCCCCACTTCGCGGGGGAGGGCTTAATCTCCTTCCCCCGCGAAGTGGGGGAAGGCCGGGATGGGGGCCCAGTGCGACGAGCTACCGCTCCGCCACCAGATCGCGGTAGCAGTGCCAGGTCGCGTGGCCGATCAGCGGGAAGGCGATGGCCAGCCCGACGAACGCCGTGGCGATGCCGGCGGCGGTGAACAGCGCGATCAGCGCCGCCCACACCAGCATGGCCCGGCCGTTCTGCCGCACCGCGTCGATGCTGGCCGCCATGGCGGTGAACACGTCGGTCTCGCGGTCCAGCAGCATGGGCAGCGACACCGCGCCGATGGCGAACACCGCGGCGGCGATCACCGCGCCGACCACGGTGCCGGTCAGCAGGAACGGGATCGTCTGCGACGAGAAGAAGATGCGGCTCACCAGTTGGTCGAGCGCCGGCGGATCCGACGAGAAGAAGATCGCGAAGACCAGCAGCGCCACCCGGATCCAGGCCAGCAGCGCCAGCATCAGCACCACGCCCATGGTGGCGATCTGCGTGCCGTTGCGCCGGTAGGCGCCGAGCACCGCGCGCGCCGTCACCGGCTCGCCGCGCTCCAGCAGCCGGCTGGTCTCGTACAGCCCGACCGCCAGCACCGGCCCGACCAGCATGAAGCCGGCCGCCATCGGCAGCACGAGGTAGTGCATCTGCAACGTCGCCAGCCCCGCCACCAGCACGAAGCTGGAGACCACGGCCAGCGCGCCGTAGAAGGCGCTGACCAGCGGCGCGGCGCGCATGTCGCGCCAGCCGGCGGCGAGCCACGCCCACGGGCGCTCCGTGTCGATGGCGTTCACGCGCGGGACGGCGGACGGGGGCGGGGCGGCGTGGAGGCGGTGCGAGGCGAGGTCGACCATGGCGCGATCTCCTGACCGTGTGGCGGGACGAGCCCATTCCTTAAGGTCAAGATAGCAAAGCGCCCCGCCGTGTGCCAGATTGTCGCACCGGCGGACAATCCGGTTATTCCATTGATTTGGTGCGGATTTCTGCCCCTAGTACGAAAGAGTCCGCGGGTCTATGCGGTTCAGTCCTCGCGCTTCTTGCCGTCGAGGTCGCGGCGCTGGCGTTCCTCCTCGCGGCGGCGGGACTGGGTCTCGGCCTTGGGACGGCCGAATCGGACGCGGTTCTCCTCGGCCTGACGCTCGCGTTCGGCCTTCGCCTGCGCCTTGCGGTAGCGGTTCAGGTTGACGATCTCTCCCATGGGTGCGTCCTCCGGGCGTGTGGAACGCCGCTGGCGGCCTCGTCGCGGCCTTGCCGCGGGAATGCCCAATTTGCTTGTTCACTGAGGGACGGATACCTTAGCGGAAGACGACAGGGGCGAGAAGCCTCGCGCACCGCCGAGGCGGTTTTGGGGACGGTGGAGATCCGGTGAAGAAGACGCTCATCACGCTGCTGATCCTCGCCGTGGTGCTGGTGGCCGCGGTGCTGGCGGTGCCCAGCTTCATCGACTGGAACAGCTACAAGGCGGAGATCGCCGGCCGCGTCGGCGCCGCCACCGGCCGCACGGTGGAGATCCGCGGCGACATCCGGCTGTCGCTGCTGCCGCGGCCGGCGCTGTCGGTGCGCGACGCCCGCCTGTCGAACGCCCCCGGCGCGGCGGAGCCCGACATGCTCCGCCTCAAGGAGCTGGACGCCACCATCGCCTTCTGGCCGCTGCTGGAGGGCAAGGTGACGGTGGAGAGCGTCACCCTGGTGGAGCCGGTGCTGGCCACCGAGGTGCTGCCCGATGGCCGCCTCAACTGGGACCTCTCGTCCGGCCGCGCCCCGGCGTCCGACACGGGGTCCCGGCCGGGCGAGGGGCTGGGCGGTTCGGTGCGCTTCGACGACGTGCAGATCCGCAAGGGGACCATCCTCTACCGCGACGCCGCCGGCCGCACCGAGCGGGCGGAGCACGTCGATGCCCGCGTCGTCGCCAACAGTCTGGTCGGCCCCTTCCAGGTGCAGGGCACCTTCGCGTGGCGCGGCGCGGCGCTGAAGGGCGAGCTGATCGTCGGCCCCATCGTCGAGAACATGGCGGTGCCGCTGCGCACCACCGTCGGGCTGGCCGACGGCGACGCCACGCTGCGGCTGGCCGGGACGGTCGGCGGGCTGCTGTCGCTCAACCTGCGCGCCGAGGGCAGCGACCTCGCCCGCGTGGTGGACGCGCTGCGCGGCGACGGCGGGACGGCGCCGGCCGTGCTGGCGCAGCCCTTCGCGCTGCGTGCGGTGGTCGAGGCGGGGGCGCAGGGCGGCTACGCGGTCAACGGGCTGGAGGCGCAGCTCGGCAACACGCGGGCCACCGGCACCGCCGGAGTGCGCCTGAAGCCGGCGCCCGACGTGACGCTGGCGCTGGCGGTCAACCGGCTCGACCTCGACGCCTGGATGCAGCAGGCCGCCCCGGCGCGCGCCACCAACGTCAAGGGCAACGGCCCGGCGCCGGCGGCGCCCGCCCCGGCGGCGGAGGTCGCGCTGCCCACCGACCTCACCGGCCGGCTCGACCTGTCGGTGGAAGGCATCGGCTACAACGGCGGGCTGGTCCGCCAGCTGCGGGTCGAGGCGGCGCTGGCGAACGGCACGCTGAACCTCGACCGTCTCAGCGCTCTGCTGCCGGGCGGCGCCGACTTCGTCACCGCCGGCGCGCTGACCGCCGCCGGCGGGCCGCCCAGCGTCGACCTGCGCGTCGAGGCCAACGCCGACAACCTGCGCGGCCTGCTCGACTGGCTGAGGGTCGATGCCGGCCAAGTGCCGCCCGACCGGCTGCGCAAGGCCTCGCTGTCGGCGCGCGTGCAGGGCCGGCGCGACAAGCTGGAGGTGACGGGCATCGACCTGCGCCTCGACACCAGCCGCCTGACCGGCGGCGTCGCCTACGTGGACCGCGGCCGGCCGGCCTTCGGCATCCGCGCCGAGGTGGACCGGCTGGTGCTCGACCCCTACCTGCCGGCCTTCCGCTCGGCGCCGGCGCCGGCCAAGGGCGCCGCCCCGGATCCCAAGGCCGGCCCGGTGCCGCCCGGCGTCGATCGGCTGCTGAAGGCGGTGGATGCCAACCTCGACCTCACCGTCCAGCACCTCACCGTGCAGGGGCTGCCGATCCAGGGGCTGCACCTGGACGCCACCGCCAACGCCGGGACGCTGACCGTGCGCGAGGCCACCGTCGGCGACGCCGCCGGGGTGACGGCGCAGCTCAACGGCCAGATCGGCGGGCTGTCGCCGCTGCGCATCACGCACCTGACCTTCACCGCCGCGGCCGACAGCCTGACCGGGCTGCCGAAGATCGTCGCCTGGCCGGCCGGCGCCCCGGCGCCGGAGCGCATCGGCCCGGTCAAGGCGCAGGGCCGGCTGGCCGGCGACCTGGAGCGGCTGGCGGTGGAGCTGAACCTCGCCGCGGCCGGCGGCACGCTGGACGTCGGCGGCGCCGTCACCAACCTGCAGCACACCGCCGGCGCCGACGTCAAGCTGCGCGCCACCTATCCGGAGACCGCCCGCCTCGTCGCGCTGTTCGGCGACGGCGCCAGGCCGGCGCGCGAGATCGGCGGCATCGACCTCTACGCCGAGGCCGCCGGCTCGGCCAAGGCGTTCGCGCTGAACAACCTGCAGGGGCTCGTCGCCGGCACGCCGGTGCGCGGCGGCGCCCAGGTCGATCTGGCCGGCGCCAAGCCGCGCGTGCAGGCGGACCTGCAGACCGGCGACCTCGACCTCGACCAGCTGCTGGCCGGCCCCGCCGCGGCCTCGCGCCGGCCGGCCGGCGCTCCCGCCGCGCCGGGCGCCCCCGCGGCCGATGCCGAGCGCCTCGACCTCGGCTGGATGCGCGGCTTCGACGGGAAGCTCGGCCTGACCGCGGCGGCCATCGTCGCCGAGGGCTGGCGGGTGGAGCGCCCGGCGCTGCGCGCCGGCCTGGAGAACGGCGTGCTGACGCTGGACCAGCTCGACGGCGGCGTGCTCGGCGGGCAGGTTGGCGCCACCGGCCGTCTGACGGCGGGGGAGGGCGGCGGCGCCCAGGGCGAGCTGAGCGTCACCCTGGTCAAGGCCAAGCTCGCCGAGGCCCTGGGCGGCGGGGCGGTGGACGTGGCCGGCGGCACGCTGGACCTCGACCTGGATCTGAACACCGCCGGGGCGAGCCGCGGCGCGCTGATGCAGGGGCTGTCCGGCAAGGGCGCGCTGCACGCCCGCGACGGTCTGGTGCGCGGCTTCGACATGGGCGTGCTGCGCGACCGGCTGACCCGCGTCGACCGGCCGCAGGACGCGCTGCCGGCGGTGCTCGGCGCCTTGCAGGGCGGGCAGACCCGCTTCGCCCGGATGGACGGCACCTTCGCCATCCAGCGCGGCGTGGCGCGCACCGAGGACCTGCGGCTGATCTCCGAGGTCGGCGAGGCCACGGCGGTGGGGCAGGTGGACCTGCCGGCGCGCACCGTGGACATGCGGGTGCGCGTCGCCGCCCGCGCCGACCAGCCGCTGCCGCCGGTCAGCCTGCGCCTGACCGGCCCGCTCGACCAGCCGACCCGCGCCTTCGAGATGCAGGAGGTGCAGGAGTTCCTCGCCCGCCGCGCGGCCGGGGCGGTGCTGGACAAGGTGGTGCCGCAGGTTCCGGGGCTTCCCCTGCCGGGCGGTGCCGCCCCGCAGGAGATGATCCGCGGCCTGTTGGACGGCCTGAAGCGCTGAACGGGTGACAAAGCCGCCATCGGGCGGCATTCTGCGGGCCTGGCCAACAATCCGGGAGGGCGGGGAATGCTGAAGGGCAAGGTGGCGGTGGTCACGGGATCCACCAGCGGCATCGGGCTGGGGATCGCGCGGGCGCTGGGGCGGGCCGGGGCGGACCTGGTGCTCAACGGCTTCGGCGACGCCGCGACCATCGAGGCGCTGCGCTCCTCCCTGGAGTCCGAGTGCGGCGTGCGCGTCGCCTATCACGGCGCGGACCTCGCCACCGCCGGGGGCGTGGAGTCGCTGATCCGGCACGCCGAGGCGACGCTGGGCGGCGTGGACGTTCTCGTCAACAACGCCGGCATCCAGTACGTGGCGCCCATCGAGGAGTTCCCGGTCGAGCGCTGGGACGCGGTGCTCGCCATCAACCTGTCCGCGGTGTTCCACGGCACGCGCTGCGCGCTGCCCGGCATGAAGGCGCGCGGCTGGGGCCGCATCGTCAACATCGCCTCGGCGCACGGCCTCGTCGCCTCGGCCCAGAAATCGGCCTACGTGGCGGCCAAGCACGGCGTGGTCGGCCTGACCAAGGTCACCGCGCTGGAGACCGCCGGCACCGGCGTCACCTGCAACGCCATCTGCCCGGGCTGGGTGCTGACTCCGCTGGTGCAGAAGCAGGTGGACGCGCTGGCGGCGGCCAAGGGCCTGGACGACGCGGCGGCGCGCGCCGAACTGCTGGGCGCCAAGCAGCCCTCCGGGCAGTTCGTCACGCCCGAGCAGTTGGGCGCGCTGGCGGTGTTCCTGTGCTCCGACGCGGCGGCGCAGATGACCGGCGCGGCGCTGCCGATGGACGGGGCGTGGACGGCGCAGTAGGGGCTTGATAAGGGCTTGATGAACGTCAAGCTACAGGGCGGTGTGTGGCTCCATACTGCCGCCACCATGCAGAACTGGGTGGACGGTATGAAGACGAGTCTCGTGGCCGCCGCGCTGGCGGCATCCCTGGCGTTCGGCCCGGCCCTGGCGCAGGAGGCGAAGAAGCCGCCGCAGATGCGGGTGATGGACCTGCTGATGCTGGGCGAGGGCACCGTCGTCGGCACGGTGAAGCGGGTCGGCTCGAAGTACGTCGCGCTCAGCGACGGTCAGCAGACGGTGGACGTGACCAGCAAGGAGTTCGTCTTCGACGGCTTGAAGGAGGGCGACCGCCTGACCGTCACCGGCACCGCCAGCCGCGGCACGCTGAAGCCGACGGAGATCCTGAAGGCGGACGGCACGCCGCTGCCGAAGCGGGAAGCGAAGTAGGGGGCGTACTTCCCCCCACCCCTGACCCCTCCCCCGCTTCGCAGGGGAGGGTGGGGCAAGTGAGCCGCGTTAAGCCGCCCGGACCTTGTTGAGGAACCCGGTCACCTCGGTGCGCAGCATGTCGGCCTGACGGGCCAGCTCGCGCGACGCGGTCAGCACGGCGTCGGCGGCGCTGCCGGTCTTGCCGGCGGCGGTCGTCACCTCGGCGATGTTGCGCATCACCTCCTGCGTGCCCTCGGCGGCGTGGTTGACGTTGTGGGCGATCTCGCGGGTCGCCGAGCCCTGCTGCTGCATGGCGTCGGCGATGCCGGTCACCGTGTGGCTGATGGTCGCCACCGCGTCGGAGATGGTGCGGATGGCGTCCACGGCGCCGCTGGTGGCCGACTGCATCTCCGACACCTGGGCGGAGATCTCCTCGGTCGCCTTGGCGGTCTGCCCGGCGAGGTTCTTCACCTCGGTCGCCACCACCGCGAAGCCCTTGCCCGCCTCGCCCGCACGGGCGGCCTCGATCGTGGCGTTGAGCGCCAGCAGGTTGGTCTGCTCGGCGATCTCCTGGATCAGGCCGATCACGTCGCCGATGCGCTGGGCGGCGGTGGACAGGCCCTGCACCGCGGTGTTGGTCTGCTTCGCCTTGTCCGCCGCGTCCATCGCCGCCTGCGACGAGGCGGTGAGCTGGCGCGAGATCTCGGCGATGGAGGCCGACAGCTCCTCGGTCGCCGCGGCCACCGTCTGCACGTTGCTGGTGGCCTGCTGCGAGGCGCTGGCGACCGCGGTGGACTTGGCGGTGGTCAGCGCGGCGTCGGACGACATCTCCTGCGCGTCGCGGCCGAGCGCGCCGGCCGACGTGGTCAGCGTCTGCACGACGCCGGACACCGCCTGCTCGAAGCCGTTGGCGAACTCGTTCATGGTGCGGCGGCGGTCGGCGTCGATCTGCCGGCGCATGCTCTCGCGCTCCTCCTCCATGTGCCGCATCTCCAGCGCGTTCTCCTTGAACACGCGCAGCGCGTCGGCCATGTGGCGCATCTCGTCCTTGCGGTCGGAGGCCGGGATGTCCACCGACAGGTCGCCCTCGGCCAGCTTGTCCATGGCGTGCGTCATGGCGTGCAGCGGCACGGTGATGGCGCGGTCGATGAACCAGGCGAGCAGGCCGCCCAGCACCAGCGCCACCAGGGCGCCCAGCGTGATCACCAGCGTCGCGTTGGCGCGGCCCTCCTCACGGTCGTCGCGCTGCATGGAGACCAGCCGCGCGGTCTGGTCGCTGACCGTACCGGCGGCCTTGGCCATGGAGGCCGACGCGGCGCGCTGAGCCTCGGCGGTGGCGACCAGGGCGGCGAACTCCTTGTCGAAGGCCTGGGCCGCCGCCTTGGCGCTGGCGATCATCGCCTTGCCGCCGGCGTCCACCAGCAGCTTGCCGGCCTGCTCCGCCAGATCGAGGGTGTCCTTCACCGCGTGGGTGGCGCTGGCGCGGGCGACGGCGTCGCCCTTCAGGCGGTAGTCGCGCTCGGCCAGCATGGCGGCCTGGGCGCTCTGCATCATGCGCATGGCGATGCCGCGCAGCAGCGTCGCCTCGTTCACCTCCGACTGGGCGAAGTTCGCGGCGTCCTGCAGCGCGCCGGAGACGGCGACTTGGTTGTCCTGCATCTCGCGGACCAGCGCCTGCACCTGCTCGGCCTGCTTCTCCAGCACGACCATGCGGGCCTGGAAGGTCTCGGCGTCCTCGCCGCGGGAGGACTGGCGGGTCTGCTCGACGATGGTGTCGCGGTAGGCGCGCACGGCGGCGACGATGTTCTCGCCCAGATCCTCCTCGTTGGTGCCGGCCACCTCGCCCCTCAGCGCCTCGGCGTGCTCCAGCAGGCTGTCGAGGACGTTGACCGTGGCGCCGGCGGTCGTGCGGGCGCGGGTGCGGGTGAACTCGCTCTGCAGCCGGCGGGCCTCCAGCAGCTGCTCGATCATGCGGTCGGCGCGGGCGGCGGTCTCGCGGCTGTGCCGGGCGGCGGCAGCGGCGTCGTTCAGGCTGACCAGGTTCTGGTCGTAGCGCTCGGACTGCTCCTTGCTGATCTTCTCGGCGACGTCGCGCAGCTCCTTGGCGCGGGCGGCCATGGTCTCGGTGCGCTTGTTGGCCTCGGCGTCCTGCGCCACGAAGTTGGCGAAGGCGCTGCGGTAGCCGTCGATGCCGCCGAGGATGTCGTCCACCAGCTTGACGCCGTCGGCGCCGTCCAGCGCGGCGCGGGTGTCCTGCGCCTCCTTGCGCAGCGCGTCGAGCATGCCGGGGACCGCGGCGGCCGCCTTGGAGTCGCGTTCGGTGACGAAGCGCGCCTCCTCCAGCCGGACGTTCTTCAGCCGTGCGTCCAGCTCCGCGGTGTGGGACGCCAGGTCCACGCGACCCGCGTAGGTGCGCAGACTGTTCCAGCCCACGAAGGCGACGGCGACCGTCAGCAGCAGCACGGTCGCGAAACCGAGCGCAATACGCGTACCAATGGTCATAACGGCGGGCTCCCCGGGGTGTGCGGCCTGTGGCAGCTTTTCTTGTAGTCGCAAACGGTTAATGTCTGGTTTTTCATACGCCGGAGATCCGCGGGAATCCAGGGAGTCCGGCAGCGCCCCCGCCGCCGGGTGGCCTCAGAAGCGGTCCGCCAACCAGGGGCGCGGCCCCGCGAAAAGCTTATCAGCCGTAGCAATTCCAGCGTCGGAGCCGTGCAAAACCCCGATCCGCCGCAACGCGGACGCGCCGAGATGGCCGGTGTAGAGCGGCGCCAGTGCGGCAACTGGTAGCACCACGTCCGCTTGCCCTCCGTCAGATGGTCTGTCGACCCGGCCGCGCCCGCCCGCCACCGTCAGGCGGAAGCGGCCGTGGTTGTGCGGCAGCAGCGGGTCGGCGACGTCCAGCACCAGCGTGCCCTCGACGCCCGCCGGGTAGCCGCGCGCGGCCAGCGCCCGCTCCACATCGACGACGCGGGCCAGCCACTCCTCCCAGCCGTCGATGGCGACGCCGGTGTCGGCCGCCAGATGCACCAGCGGGTCCTCCGGCCCGCCCGGCCAGACCACGCGGTCCACCTGGGCGCGGTAGCCGGCGAGGAAGCCCAGCACCCGGTGCGCCGCGCGCAGGCCGTGCACGCACACATCCACCACCGTCAGCCGCCGCTCGGCCGGGGGCCGCACCGCGACGTAGCCTTCCGGCCCGTCGGGCCCGTCGGCGACGTAGACGTCGGCCGCCTGCTCGTCGCCGGGCTTGAGCAGCAGCGTCCACTGCGCCTCGCCGCGCTCCGCCAGCCCGTTGCCGGTCCGCGCCTCGCGCAGCCGCAGCGCCGCCAGAAGGTCGGCGTCGAGCGGGTCGAGGCGGCGCAGCCCGTCCGCGGGTCCGCGCGCCAGCACGGCGGGCGCCGCGCCGTAGGTGACGGCGCTGCCGGCGCGGGCGTAGCCGAGCTTGGCGTAGAGCGGCAGCGTCGCGCCGTAGAGCACCGACAGCGCGCAGCCCTCGGCGTGCGCCTCGCGCAGGACATCGGCCATGAGGGCGCCGCCCAGCCCGGCGCCGCGCGCCGCCGGCTCCACCGTCACCACCGCCACGGCGCGCGACGGCACCGGCCGGCCGCCGAACCACTGCGGCATGTCCCACACGGCGGCGCAGCCGGCCGGCCGGTTGTCGTGGCGCAGCATCCGGAACACCCCGTCGCCGAACAGGTCGCGGTAGCGCAGCAGGTCGGCGCGCGGGATGCCGAAGCCCTGGCGCAGCAGGTGCGCCAGGGCGTCCAGGTCGCCGGGGGCGAAGCGGGTGTAGGTGGGCATGGTGCTTTCCACGAGATGGTGTTGCCCCCTCCCTGTCCCTCCCCCGCTTTGCGGGAGAGGGAACGCCGCCACTGCGTCGGCAGCCCCCTCCACCGCGACGCGGGGGAGGGTTGGGGAGGGAGCGATCGCGCGCTACAGCGCCTTCGCCTGCTCGCGCAGCACGAACTTCTGGATCTTGCCGGTCGAGGTCTTGGGCAGCGGTGCGAACACCACGGTGCGCGGGCACTTGAAGTGCGCGAGGTTGGCGCGGCACCAGGCGATGATCTCCGCCTCGGTGACGGTCGAGCCGTCCCGCAGCGTGACGAAGGCGCAGGGCGTCTCGCCCCACTTCTCGTCGGGCCGCGCCACCACGGCGGCCTCCAGCACCGCCGGGTGCTTGTAGAGCACGCCCTCCACCTCGATGGTCGAGATGTTCTCGCCGCCCGAGATGATGATGTCCTTCGAGCGGTCCTTGATCTGGATGTAGCCGTCCGGGTGCCACACCCCGAGGTCGCCGGTGTGGAACCAGCCGCCGGCGAACGCCTCCTGCGTGGCGCGCGGGTTCTTGAGATACCCCTTCATCACCGTGTTGCCGCGCATGAAGATCTCGCCCATGGTCTCGCCGTCCCTGGGCACCGGCTGCAGGGTGACCGGGTCGGCGACCATCAGCCCCTCCAGCGTGGCGTAGTTGACGCCCTGGCGCGCCTTGATCGCCGCGCGCTCGTCCAGTGGCAGGTCGTTCCATTCCTCGTGCCAGGCGCAGATGGTCACCGGGCCGTACACCTCGGTCAGGCCGTAGACGTGCGCGACCTCGATGCCCATGCGCTCCATCTTCTCGATGACGGCGGCAGGCGGGGCGGCGCCGGCGGTCATCATCTTCAGGCCCGGCTTCAGCTCGCGGCGCTGGTCGTCCGGCGCGTTGCAGATCAGGCCCATGACGATCGGCGCGCCGCAGAGGTGGGTGACGCCGTGGTCGGCGATGGCGTCGTAGATGGCCTTGGCGGTGATGGCGCGCAGGCAGACGTTGGTGCCGGCCATGGCGGTGACCGTCCACGGGAAGCACCAGCCGTTGCAGTGGAACATCGGCAGAGTCCACAGGTACACGGGGTGGTGCGGCATCGCCCAGGTGGCGACGTTGCCCATGGCGTTCAGGTAGGCGCCGCGGTGGTGGTAGACGACGCCCTTCGGGTTCCCCGTGGTGCCCGAGGTGTAGTTGAGCGCGATGGCCTCCCACTCGTCCGGCGGCATGCGCCATTGGAAGGCGGGGTCGCCGGTTTCCAGGAACTGTTCGTAGGTCATCGCGCCGATCAGCTCGCCGCCCTTGGCCTGGGGGTCGTCGATGTCGATGACGAGCGGCCGGCGCGCCGGATCCAGCAGAGCCACCGCCTTGGCCATCACGCCGGAAAACTCCCGGTCGGTGATCAGCACCTTGGCCTCGCCGTGGTCGAGGATGAAGGCCAGCGCCTCGGCGTCCAGGCGGATGTTCAGCGCGTTCAGGACGGCGCCGATCATGGCGGGGCCGAAGTGCGCCTCGAACGCCTCGGGAATGTTGGGCGCCATCACGGCCACCGCGTCGCCGACGCCGATGCCGCGCGCCGCCAGCGCCGAGCCGAGGCGCACGCAGCGCTCGTAGGTCTCCGCCCAGGTACGGCGGACCGGGCCGTGGACGACGGCCGTGCGGTTCGGGAACACCGCCGCGGTGCGGCGCAGGAACGACAGCGGGGTCAGCGGCGTGGTGTTGGCCGCGTTCTGGTCGAGGTCGGTCTCGTACGGGTTCTGCGTCGCGCGCGCCATGGCGGTCCTCCCCTGGGCCGTGTTCTTCGTTACCGGGAGTCTTGCCAGAGAACCGGCGGGCGGGGAAGGCGTTAGAAGCGCACCTCCTCGTAGACGTCCGTCAGGGACAGCACGCAGTCGATGGCGGGCAACGGAATTTGTGCGTCGAGGCCGGTGAGGACCTCAAGCCGCCAGCCGGCGCCGTCGCGGGTGTAGACATCGACCCGCGGCTCGTCCTGCGACACCAGCAGGTAGTGCTGGAGCGAGGCGATGCCCTGGTACGCCACCCACTTGCCGCCGCGGTCGTAGTCGGCGGTGGTGCGGGACAGCACCTCGACGATGACGACGGGATTCTCCGCGCGGTCGTCGTCGAAATCGGTGGGGCCGCAGGTGACGACCGCGTCTGGATAGGTTCCGGAGACCGGCGTGACGACCTTCGGGCCGTCGGCCCAGGCCCGGCAATTGCGTCCGCGCAGCGCGGAACGCAAGGTCGTTCCGACGTTCAGCTTGATCGCGGAATGCCGGTTCGTGCCGCCGGTCATCATGCGGATGACGCCGTCCACGAACTCGTACCGCTCAGGCTGCTGGCGCTCCCAATCGAGGAACTCGGCGACCGTCCAGGGCTTCGGCAACGGCTGGGCCACAGGCAACCTCCGCGTCGGATGTCCACGCCACGTTCATGATAATATACGGCACGGATCGCCGCTTGGGCAGGGGTGAGCCGAAACCCCGTCCGACGCCCGCGTCCTCGCGCCGCACGCCCCGTGATCGCGTTTGCAATCTCCCTATGATTTGTAGCACATTGACGCGCCGGCGCGACCCATCGTTGCGCGGCGCCGGAGGAATCCGCAGAAAACGAACAAAAATGGGAACGCTCTCATGAGTCAGACGTCAGCAGCCACCTATGACGCGATGCATGCCCGCTCGCTGTCCGATCCGCAGGGCTTCTGGGCCGACGCCGCGGAGCAGGTGTCCTGGATCAAGCGTTGGGACACGGTGCTCGACGACAGCAAGCCGCCGTTCTACCGCTGGTTCAAGGGCGGCGAGCTGAACACCTGCTACAACGCCGTCGACCGCCATGTGGAGCAGGGCCGCGGCGATCAGGCCGCCATCATCTACGACAGCCCGGTCACCGGCACCGTCCAGACCATCACCTATGCCGAGTTGCAGGACCAGGTCTCCCGCTTCGCCGGCGCGCTGCGCGCCCAGGGCGTCGAGAAGGGCGACCGCGTCATCCTCTACATGCCGATGATCCCGCAGTCGGTGGTCGCCATGCTGGCGTGCGCGCGTCTGGGCGCCGTGCACTCGGTGGTGTTCGGCGGTTTCGCCCCGCACGAGCTGGCCACCCGCATCAACGACGCCGCCCCGAAGGTGATCGTCTCCGCCTCCTGCGGCATCGAGCCGAACCGCGTCGTCAAGTACAAGCCGATGCTGGACGCCGCCATCGAGCAGGCGGACCACAAGCCCTCGGCCTGCATCATCTTCCAGCGCCCGCAGGAGACCGCGTCCCTGGTCGCCGGCCGTGACGTGGACTGGACCGAGGCCGTCGCCAAGGCCGAGCCGGCCGAGTGCGTGCCGGTTGCCGCGACCGACCCGCTCTACATCCTCTACACCTCCGGCACCACCGGCCAGCCCAAGGGCGTGGTGCGCGACAACGGCGGCCACGCCGTGGCGCTGATGTGGACCATGAAGCACATCTATGCCGCCGAGCCGGGCGAGGTGTACTGGGCCGCGTCGGACGTGGGCTGGGTGGTCGGCCACTCCTACATCTGCTACGCGCCGCTGCTGTACGGCTGCACCACCATCGTGTTCGAGGGCAAGCCGGTCGGCACGCCGGACGCCGGCACCTTCTGGCGCGTCATCGAGCAGCACAAGGTGCGCACGCTGTTCACCGCGCCGACGGCGTTCCGCGCCATCAAGCGCGACGACCCGAACGGCGAGTTCATCAAGAAGTACGACATTTCCAGCCTGCGCGCCCTGTTCCTGGCCGGCGAGCGGTCGGACCCCGACACGCTGCACTGGGCCGAGGACAACCTGCACGTCCCGGTCATCGACCACTGGTGGCAGACCGAGACCGGCTGGGCGATCACCGGCAACCCGCTGGGCGTGCACCTGTTCCCGATCAAGTACGGCTCGGCGACGCGCCCGATGGCCGGCTGGGACATCCGCATCCTCGACGCCGAGCACAAGGAGGTGCCGCGCGGCGACACCGGCGCCATCTGCGCCAAGCTGCCGCTGCCCCCGGGCACCTTCCCGACGCTGTGGAACGCCGAGGAGCGCTTCGTCAAGTCGTACATGGCCGACTACCCGGGCTACTACCAGACCGGCGACGCGGGCTTCATCGACGATGACGGCTACGTCTACATCATGGCCCGCACCGACGACATCATCAACGTGGCCGGCCACCGCCTGTCCACCGGCGCCATGGAAGAGGTGCTGGCGAGCCACAAGGACGTCGCCGAGTGCGCGGTGATCGGCGTCGCCGACGACCTGAAGGGGCAGGTGCCGCTGGGCTTCCTGTGCCTGAAGGCCGGCGTCACCCGCAGCCACGAGGAGATCGTCAAGGAGGTCGTCGCCCTGGTGCGCGAGCAGATCGGCCCGGTGGCCGACTTCAAGCGCGCCGTTGTGGTGGACCGCCTGCCGAAGACGCGCTCGGGCAAGATCCTGCGCGGCACCATGCAGAAGATCGCCGACAACGCCGAGCACAAGGTGCCGGCGACCATCGACGATCCGGGCATCCTGCCGGAGATCGCCGAGGCGCTGAAGTCCCTGGGCTACGCCGCCAAGTACGATCAGGCGGAGTAGGCCGCACGGCTCGCGAAGGCCCCTTCCCCGGCACCGGGGAAGGGGCCTTTTTCATGTCCGGAGCCATTTTTTCCCGTGATCGCTCTACCAAAGGTCGTAGACGAGAAGCCTCATCCTGAAGTAGGTTCGGCCATTGATCCTGTGGTCGCAACACCGGTGACCGCGTTCCGGCCGACGTGCCGTGCGTCCGACAGACTTCAGGTCGGCCAAATTCTGTCGGAACTCTTTGGGTGCCCTTGCGGGCGCGCCCACTTTCCCTTTGATCGCTTCTAAAGCGATGATTTTTGTCAACGGAAGGCGGGTCGAGCCCGGAATATTTTTTCTCAGCAAGCAATACGTCGTCTACCGCAAGGGAAACTCCTCCTGTATCGTCCGCGGACGTTGTCGGGGTTGCCGGACCGGAAGAGGAAACGCATGTCTGCTAAAGATATTCCATTCTCGATGCTCGACGAGGATACCATTGCGGCGGCGGCCCTGCACCGCGATCCTTACGATTATGCTTACGTGGACCGGGCGATCGGCCTCCAGCACAAGGAGGCGGTGCTCGCCGACGCGCCGCAGATCCCGCACCGCGGCAGCTACGGCCTGCCCAGCCTGCGCTACGGCGAGAAGTTCGGCGCGGTGATCAAGGACCTGCTCTCCCCGCGCTTCGAGCGGCTGGTCGAGAACAAGTTCGACATGGACCTCAGCCACCGGCACCGCTGCATCGTCATGATGGGCGCCACCACCGGCCACTACAACGAGGGCTACGCCCACCCGGATTCCCGGCACAAGATCGTCACCGTTCTGCTGGGCTTCAGCCGCGAGTGGCCGTACGAGCGCGGCCGGCTGCGCGTGCTGCGCAGCAACGACCGCGAGGACTGCGCCTTCGAGTTCCCGCCGGAGTTCGGCAAGATGCTGATGTTCCGCGTCTGCGACCACTCCTGGCACGGCTTCCTGCCGCAGAAGGGGCAGCGCGCCAGCCTGCAGCTCTGCTGGGTCGATTCGGAGTGGTATGTGCGGAAGGAATACTTGCGCCACAGCGTCAGCGCCTTCGCCAAGTCGATCCCGCCCCTGCGCAAGATCATCGAACTGGCGCCGCGCAAGCTGCCCGGCATGAACTGAGCCGACCTCGCCGCCCCGCAGACAGGACCGCCCCATGGACCCCCTGGTTTACCCCGACGCCGCGAGGATCGCGCGCCACTTCCGCCGCGCGCTGCTCGACTCCCAGCGCCACGAGGATCCGTACCTGCACTGGAACCTTCAGGACGTGCTGCCGGAGGCGGTGTGCCTGGGCCTCATCAGCCTGCCGATAATGCCGCTGCTGATCGACGACTGCGGCGGCGTGCGCGACCGTGACAACAACAAGCGGACGTTCTTCACGCCCCAGCTCCAGGCGCGCTTCCCGGTGGTGGCGCGGCTGGCCGAGGCGCTGCAGCGCCCGGACGCGGCGCGGCTGGCGGGCGAGGTCTGCGGCTTCCGGGCCGAGGGCAGCCATCTGCGCATCGAGTACATCCAGGACATCGACGGCGCCTGGCTGGAGCCGCACCACGACGTGCCCGAAAAGCTGTGCTCCATGGTGATCTACCTGTGCACCGGGCCGGACGCCGCCGACTGGGGCACCGACATCTACGATGCGCAGAAGCGCTGGGTCGGCCGCTCCTCGGCCGAGTTCAACTCGGCGGCGATCTTCATCCCCGGCGAGAACACCTGGCACGGCTTCGAGAAGCGCCGGATCGTCGGCATCCGCCGTCTGCTGGAAATCAACTACGTCCACCCGAGCTGGCGCGACAAGGACCAGCTCTGCTTCCCCGACCGCCCGGTCTCCATCGGCTGAGCGCAGCAGGAACCCTCCGTCATGCACATGGCCACCACCGGCATCGCCGCCCGCAGCTTCCGCGGCGCCCTCGGCACGACCGAGCACTACATCACCGTCGAGGCGCCGGCCGACCTCTCCTTCGCCGACCAGCTCCGGGCCGTCGAGCGCCGCTACGCCGACGCGCAGCGTGCCCTCGGCCTCGATCCGGAGACCGCGGTGTTCCGTCGCGTCTTCGTCAGCGACGTGCTGAACCAGATCGCCGCGGTGCAGGCCAGCCCGCTCGTCCAGGACCTGCCCGGCAGCCCGGTCGCCGTGTCGCTGGTGCAGCAGCAGCCGCTGCCCGGCTCCAAGGTGGCGCTGCTCGCCTACCACGTGGACGGCGCGGCGGTCGCCAAGCGGCGGCTGTCGCCCAACCACGTGCTGGTCGAGCAGAACGGCCTGCGCCACCTGTGGAGCACCCGCCTGTGCGCCGGCAGCGCCGACCCGGTCGTCAGCGCCGAGGCGCAGACGGGCGGCATCTTCGACGCGTTGATGGCGACGCTGTCGGCCGAGGGCGGCAACCTGCACGACCACTGCGTGCGCACCTGGATCTACGTCAAGGACGTCGACGTCTTCTACCATGGCATGGTGAGGAGCCGGACCGCCGTCTTCGACCGCCAGGGCCTGACCGCCGACACCCACTACATCGCCAGCACCGGCATCGAGGGGGCCTGCGCCCACCAGTACGACGTGGTGTCGATGGACGCCTACTCGGTCCTCGGCATGGTCCCGGAACAGATGTCGTTCCTCAACGACTTCGACTACATGTGCCCGACGCGGGACTACAACGTCACCTTCGAGCGCGGCACCCGCATCGCCTACGCCGACCGGGCGCACGGCTTCATCTCCGGCACGGCGAGCATCGACAAGACCGGCCGGGTGGTGCACCCCGGCGACGTGATCGCCCAGCTCGACCGGGCGCTGGAGAACGTCGAGGCGATCCTGAAGCCGGGCGCGGCGACGCTGGCCGACATGACCCACCTGCTGGTCTACCTGCGCGACACCGCCGACCACCCGCGCGTCGAGGCCCACCTCGCCGAACGGTTGCCGGAGGTGCCCGCCCTCATCGTCCGCGGTGCCGTCTGCCGGCCGGAATGGCTGATCGAGGTCGAGGGGATTGCCGTGTCGAAGAACGACGATCCGGCGCTGCCCCGCTTCTGACCCGGCGCGCCGCCCAGAGAAGGCGGCGTGACGCCGGTCCGGCTGGCGGCTACAATGCCTGCATGACGAGTACCGCCGACACCTCTGCCAAGCCACGATAGCCCCGGCAGCGCCGTCCACCGTGGACGGGACGCACCGGGGCATCGAGCTTGAAGAGGCAAGATGTCCAAAGACATGAAGCGGGCGCGCCGCCGGCATGAACGCGCGCGCATGGTCGCGAAGGCTCGGCGTGTCTGCCCTTGGGCCGACGTTCCGCAGAAGGCCGCCGACAATCTGGCAATGTGTAGCTGCTGGATGTGCGGCAATCCACGGCGTTATGGACTGGAGCCGACCCTGCAGGAACAGCGACAGGCCATCCGGGAACGGGATTGGGATCGATGAGAGCGGAGGGGCGATGCAGAGCGGCATCGTCCCTCAAATCTCGAACCGAGACACGACGCGGCGTGCTCGTCCCCTGGCGTGACGATCCTGCCTGACGCGGGCGCTCCGGGGCCCGTCAGTGCGGTTGTCGGAGCGGTGCCTGGCGACGTGCCATGGGTAGCGCCGGCCTATGATCCTTTCCGGAAGTCGACATAGTCCCCCTCCGACAGCGGGCCGAACCGCGAGAACACCAGGACGGCGGCGAGGCCGAAGAGGACGACCGGGACGCCGGTCACCTCGCCGGTCCCGAACGCCGTCCAGGTCGCGAACGCGGCGGGCAGCCCCAGGGCGCCCACGCCCACCGCGATGGCCAGTCCCTCGGCCAGCAGGAGGTTGCGGTCCTCGGCGTAGGACGAACTCACTTTCACGGCGGCGAGGGCGCACCCCCTCGCGCCGTGCTGGACGAGGAACGTGCCGTCGGCGCCGGCGGCCAGGTGTGCGGACACGTTCGGCCCGACGACGACGTTGCGCAGCATCACGGTTCCACGCCGGCCGGCCAGTTCGAGCCAGGCGTAACGCTTTCCGCGGCCGGACGGAGATGCCGGCCCGAGCGCCTTCACCATCCCGCTGACGACTTCCGAATGCGCCATGCCGACCGGCTCCCGACAGTTCACACGATCATGGTTGGGTGGTGCAGGCCGTGGGCGGGGCGCTCACGGCGGGGGCGAGCAGGGCGAGAACGCACGGCCCGTACCGTTCGGCGAAGGCGCCGCTGCGCGGCCCGTCGGCGGTGCCGGCCGACCCCGGTTCGACCGCCACGTGGTGAACCGGCGTGCGGACTGCGACGATGAGCGGCAGCGCCGCCCCCAGCGTCTCCGCCTCGTCGGGGTCCGCCTCGTAGACGAAGAGCGCCAGCCGGGTCGGATCCTGCGTCTTCAGGACATTGATGAACGTGTACTGCTGCAGGCGCCGGTCCGCCTCCGCCGCGCTGATGGCGTGCGGATCGAGAGCAATCACGGCATGGATGCCGCTGCCGTGCTCGGGAGACTGGAAGGACGAGTTGGCCAGCAGGGAAACCCAACCGCCGCCCCCCTCGCCGGCCAGGACGACGCGCCGGTATCCTTGTGCCTTGAGGCCCTGGACGCGTGCGATCAAGGCGTTGGCGTCGTCGCGCTCCCGCCCGGCATCGGCGGACACGGGGTTGATGGCCAGATCCCAGCCGCCGGCCTGCACGCGCCGGAGCAGGGGGGATGGGGCCGCCGGGCTCCCGGCCTCCACGCTGTAGACCACGATCCCCTGGCCGTCCGCGGGCGCCGCCGCAGCGTCGCCGAGGCCGGCCAGGACAACCGCCAGCCCGCCCAGGCCGACCGCCCAGCGCTGAAGGAACGCGCTCCGGTTCATTCCGCCCCACCGGCAGGATGGCCGATGGGGCGGACGTCGATCATCCGCCGGAACGCCGGCCGCCCGGTGGGGCGGGGACCATGCACGGCCATGATGGGAGAAAGAGTTGTTTCATGTGCCGGCATGACCGCTCGCCCTGTTCGGCCGACAACATACCCTGCAGGAGTCGTGTCCGGGATTAAAGTAATTTCATCCTTCGCGCACCGGCGGCCTGGGTCGCGCAGAGGAGGCGAGCGTCGCCGGACGCCGGCGGCATAGACGTGACCTGGGCTGAACCCATGGGTGGCCTTGCGACGACCGCAACATGAAGGAAGTTTAACGTGCCCGATCCGATCGCCAGGGGTTAGCCTTTGGCCATCCAGAAGGAGGCGGCCATGAACGAGATGTCCAGGCGCCCGTCGGAGCGCACCAGGAACGCGGCGGAACAGTTCGCCCAAGTTGACGCCGGGGCGGCGAAGACACCCAGGACCTTCCTGGAAGCCCAGTGGGAGAAGGCGGCGGAGCGCTGCCGGTCGACGGGCGCGGACCGCGCGCCCGCGGTCACGCCGGCGGGCCGAGGCGCTTCACGCGTCCCGTCGGCGCGGGACGGGTGAGCGGCCTGCGCCCCCCGCTTCCCGACGGCCGATGCCGTCTGGCGAAGGTCCGGTAGAACACCTGTTTGATGGCCTCGGCCAAGCCCAGGTAGGTGACGACGGTCACCGCCAGGAAGGCGAAGTAGGCCGGCGGCAGGGGCTCGAAGCCGAACAGCGCGCCGGCGGGGCTCAGCGGCACCAGCGCGGCCAGCACGACGGCCCCGACGGACAGCCCGGCCAGCAGCGGGTGCGGACGGCTGGCGAAGGGCGTGCGGCGCGTGCGGATCACGAAGATGATCAGGCACTGCGTCGCCAGCGACTCCACGAACCAGCCGGTCTGGAACAGCGCCTCGCCGGCGCCGAACAGGGCCAGCAGCGCGTAGAACGTCAGGAAGTCGAACAGCGAGCTGACCGGCCCCATCACCAGCATGAAGCGGCGGATGTGCTCCAGGTCCCAGCGCACCGGTCGCCTGATCGTCTCCGGATCGACGTGGTCGAAGGGGATGCCGATCTCCGAGGCGTCGTACAGCAGGTTGTTGAGCAGCACCTGGATCGGCAGCATCGGCAGGAACGGCAGGACCAGCGCGGCGCCCGCCATGCTCAGCATGTTGCCGAAGTTGGAGCTGCTGCCCATCAGGATGTACTTGGTGACGTTCTCGACGGTGCGGCGCCCTTCCAGCACGCCGTCGTGCAGCACGGCGAGGTCGTGCTCCAGCAGGATCAGGCTGGCCGCGTCCTTGGCCACGTCGGCGCCGCTGTCCACCGAGACGCCGACGTCGGCGACGTGCAGCGCCGCCGCGTCGTTGATGCCGTCGCCGAGGAACCCCACCGCGTGCCCGCGGTGCTTGAGCGCCACCAGCACGCGCTGCTTCTGCGGCGGCGACAGCCGGCAGAACACGTTGGTGGTCGCCAGCCGCGCGCGCAGCGCCTCCTCGCTCAGGGCGTGCAGCTCGTCGCCGGTCATCAGGCCGGTCACCGCGATGCCGAGCTCGCGGCAGACGTGCCGGGTCACGCGGTCGTTGTCGCCGGTGAGGATCTTGACCGCCACGCCGGCCCCGGACAGCGCGCGCACCGCCTCGGCGGCGCCCGGCTTGGGCGGGTCGAGGAAGGCGGCGAAGCCGGCGAAGACCAGCTCGGTCTCGTCGCTCACCCGGGCCTCGCGCTGCTCGGGCCCGACGGCGCGCGAGGCGATGCCGAGCACGCGGAACCCGTCCTCGCCGAGCCTCTCGAACAGGTCCGCGGCGCGCGCCCGCGCGGCGGCGTCGAAGGCGAGCACGGTGCCGGGGCTCGGCTCGTAATGGGTGGACAGGCGCAGGATCTCCTCGGGCGCTCCCTTGACGATCAGCATGTGGCCGCCGCCGCCCTCCAGCAGCACCGACACGCGCCGCCGCTCGAAATCGAAGGGGACCTCGTCGAGCTTGCGCCAGTCCGCGGCCTCGATCGTGCCGTGCTCCAGGATGGCGTCGTCGAGCGGGCTGCGGATGCCGCTCTCGAAATGGCTGTTGAGCCAGGCCAGCCGGAACACGGCCTCGCTCTCCCGCCCGTGCCAGTCGATGTGGCGGACCAGGCGGATGCGCGCCTCGGTGAGGGTGCCGGTCTTGTCCGTGCACAGCACGTCCATCGCGCCGAGGTTGTGGAGCGCCGTCAGCCGCTTGACGATCACCTTGCGCGCGGCCAGCCGCAGGGCGCCGCGGGCGAGCGTCACCGTCACCACCATGGGCAGCAGTTCCGGCGTCAGCCCCACCGCCAGGGCGACGGCGAACATCAGCGACTCCAGCCAGGGCCGGTGGAACGCCACGTTGGCCAGCAGCACGAACAGCACCAGGAAGACCGTCACCCGCAGGATCAGCATACCAAAGCGGCGCACGCCGATCTCGAAGTCGGTCGGCGGCGGCGCGGCCGCGAGGCTGTGCGCCATGCCGCCGAGAAGGCTGTCCCGCCCGGTCCGCACGACCACGGCGCGCCCGGTGCCGCTGATGACCGAGGTGCCCATGAACAGCGTGTTGGTCGCGGCGCTCGGATCGGCCGCCGGCTGCGGCAGGTCGGCCGCGTGCTTCTCGACGGGGTAGGGCTCGCCGGTCAGCAGCGCCTGGTTGACGAAGAGGTCGCGGGCCTCCATCAGCCGCGCGTCGGCCGGCACCAGATCGCCGGCGGTCAGCCGCACGACGTCGCCGGGCACCAGTTGCTCGACCGGAAGGTCGCTCTCCCGGCCGTCGCGCAGGGCGGCGGCGCGCAGCCCGACCGAGCGCCGCAGCGCCTCCACCGCAGTCTCGGCCCGGACCTCCTGGACGAAGTCGAGGACGATGCTGAGGAGCACGATGACGACGACGATGGCGAAGCTGTAGAGGTCGCCGGCCGCCGCCGAGAAGCCGCTGGCGAGCAGCAGGATGACGAGCAGCGGGTTGCGCAGCCGGTCGAGGAAGCGCAGCCACAGCGGCCGGCGCCGCACCGCCGTGACGTCGTTGACGCCCCAGCGCTCCAGCCGCGCCCGCGCCTCCGAGGCGTCCAGGCCGGCGGGCGTGGCGCCGAGGTCGGCCAGGACGCCGGCCAGCGGCCGGTCCGCCATCGCGACGCTGTCGGGGTGATCGCTCATGGCGCGCGCCTCCGGCTTCGGTGTCCAGGCTACCCGCTCCTATTCGTACCGCAGGGCTTCGATCGGCTGCAGCCGCGACGCCTTGCGGGCCGGGTAGAAGCCGAAGAAGACGCCGACCGCCGCGGCGAAGCCGACGGCGAGCAGGATCGCCATCGGCCTCAGGTCGGTCTGCCAGTGCGCCCAGTGGCCGATGGCGAAGGACGCGGTGGCGCCGACGGCGATGCCGGCCAGCCCGCCCAGCAGCGACAGCGTCAGCGCCTCGATGAGGAACTGGCCGAGGATGTCGCGGCCGCGCGCGCCCACCGCGAGGCGCAGGCCGATCTCGCGGGTCCGCTCGGTGACGCTGACCAGCATGATGTTCATGATGCCGATGCCGCCGACCACCAGCGACACCGAGGCGACCGCGGCCAGCAGCAGCGTCAGCACGCGCGACGACGCCTCCTGCGCCTGCGCCACCTCCGACAGGTTGCGCACCCAGAAATCGTCGTCCTGCGCCGGCTGGAGATGGTGGCGCTGGCGCAGCAGGCCGTGGATCTGCGCCTCGGCGGCGCGCATGTCGGCGCCGGCGCGCATCTTCACCAGGATGGCGGCGACGGCGCGCCGGTTCACCTCGCTGGCCCCCAGCACCCGGTTGCGCGCCGTGCTCAGCGGCATGACGAGGGTGTCGTCCTGGTCCTGCCCCTGCATGCTCTGGCCCTTGCGGGCGAGCACGCCGATCACCGTGAACGGCACCTTCTTGACGCGGATCGTCTGCCCGACGGGGTCGGCGCCGCCGAACAGCGTCGTCGCCACCGTCTGGCCGAGCAGCGCCACCTTGGCGGCGCGGTCGAGGTCGGCCTGCTCGAACGGCCGTCCCTGCGCCACGTCCCAGTCGCGGGCGGCGAGGAAGTCGGGCGTGGTGCCGAAGACGACGGTGGACCAGTTGAGGTTGCCGTAGATGATCTGCGCGCCGCCGCGCACGCCGGGTGCTGCGACGAGAACCTCGGGCACCTCGCGCTGCAGGGCCTGGGCGTCGTCCTCGCTCAGCGTCATCTGGGTGCCGAAGCCGAGCCGCACGCCGCCCGAGGTGATGGCGCCGGACACCACGACGATCAGGTTGGAGCCGAGGCTGTTGATCTGGTCGGCGATGCGCGCCTCCGCTCCTGACCCGACGGCGATCATGGTGATGACCGAGGCCACGCCGATGATGATGCCCAGCATCGTCAGCACGCTGCGCATCAGGTTGAGGCGCAGCGCCGCCAGCGCGATGCGCAGGGAGGAGAGCAGGGTCATGCCGCCGCCTCCGCCGGCCGCCACGCGGCCAGCACCTCGGCCGCGACGCGCGGGGCCGCGACCGGCCGGTCGTCGATCAGGCGCCCGTCGCGGAAGCGCAGCGTCCGCCGGGCGAAGGCCGCGATGTCCGGCTCGTGCGTCACCAGCACGACGGTGATGCCGCGCGCGTTGAAGGTCTGGAACAGCGCCATGATCTCGACGCTGGTCCGCGAGTCGAGGGCGCCGGTCGGCTCGTCGGCGAGGATCAGCAGCGGTTCGTTGACCAGCGCGCGGGCGATCGCCACCCGCTGCTGCTGGCCGCCCGAGAGCTGCGAGGGGTGATGCCGCGCCCGCTCGGCCAGACCGACCTCGGCCAGCTGCGCCAGCGCACGGCGGCGCCGTTCCTCGGCCGGAACCCCGGCGTAGACCAGCGGCAGTTCGACGTTCTCCACCGCCGACGTGCGCGGCAGCAGGTTGAAGCCCTGGAACACGAAGCCGACCAGCCGGCTGCGCACCGCCGCCAGCGCGTCGCCGTCCAGGTGGGAGACGTCCCGGCCGTCGAGCCGGTAGGTGCCGGCCGTCGGGCTGTCGAGGCAGCCGAGCAGGTTCATGAAGGTGGACTTGCCCGACCCCGACGGCCCCATGACCGCCACGAACTCCCCCCGCGCGACGCGCACCGACAGGTCGTTCAGGGCGAGCAGGGGCACGTCGCCGAGCCGATACTCCTTGCTCAGATGCTCGGTCTCGATCAGCCAGTCGGTCATGGCCGGTTCCTCGACCTCAGAAGCGTGGACCCGCGCCCACCGTTGGGCCGGAGCCGGTGCGCGCGGCGGGTGCGGCTTCGCCCAGCACGACCCGGTCTCCGGGGGCGAGCTTGCCCGCGACGACCTCCACCGCGGTGCCGTCGGAAATGCCGAGGCGAAGCGGCCGGCGCTCCGGCTGCCCCGCGGACGCCAGCACCCAGACCTCGCCCGCCTGCGGGGACGGCGGCGCGCTCGACGGGGCGGCACTGGCCGGGTGGTAGCGCAGGGCGGCGTTGGGGATCAGCAGCGCGTCGTCGCGGTGGTCGGCGATGATGCGGACGTTGGCGGTCAGCCCGGGCAGAAGCGCCAGGTCCGGATTGGGCGCCGAGATCACCACGTCGTAGGTGACGACGTTCTGCACCACCTGCGGCGCCTTGCGGATCTGCAGCACCGTTCCGGTGAAGCCGCGGCCGGGGTAGGCGTCCACCGAGAAGCGCACCTCCTGGCCGAGCCGCACGGTGCCGACGTCCGCCTCGTCCACCGAGGCGTCCACCTGCATCGCGGTGAGGTCCTGCGCGATGGTGAACAGCACCGGCGCCTGCAGGCTGGCGGCGACGGTCTGGCCGCGGTCGACGTTGCGCTGGATGACGGTGCCGTCCACCGGGGCGACGATGCGCGTGTGCTCCAGGTTGATGCGCGCCCCCTGGTACGCCGCCTGCTTCTGCTGGACGAGCGCGGTCGCGCTCGTCAGGTTGGCCTGGGCGAGGCTGAGTTGCGCGTCGGTGGAGCGGACGATCGCCTGCTGGCTGATCTGCTGGGCGGTCAGGGCCTCGACATCGGCCTGGGCGGCATCGTTGGCGGACCTCGCGCTGTCGCGGTCCGAGGCGGACGCGTTGCCGCGGTCGAAGAGCCGCTGCGTGCGGTCGAAGCTGTTCTGGGCGTTGACCAGAACCGCCTGCGCCTTGCGCAGCTGGGCCTGGACGTTGGTCAGGGTGGCGCGGGCGGCTTCCAGGTCGGCGGTCGCGCGCGCGACCGTGGCGTGCTGCGTCTCGATGCCGGCCTGGGCGACGGCGAGATCCCCGGCGGCCTGCGCGACCTGGGTCTCGAACAGCGCGGGGTCGATTCGGGCGATGAGCTGGCCGGTCTTCACCTCGGTGTTGAAGTCGGCCAGCAGTTCGCTGATCTGCCCCGACACCTGCGAGCCGACCTGCACCGTCACGACGGGGTTGACGGTGCCCGATGCCGTGATCGAGGCGGTGACCGCCCCCCGCGTCACCGGGCTGGTGCGGTATGCCGGCGCGCCGCTGCGGGTGCCCACGGCGGAGTAGAGCAGCGCGGCTCCGGCCAGCAGCGCCAGCGCCAGCCCGATGAGCCAGGCCGACGGCCGCAGGCCGCCGCGGCGGGGCGGTGCCGACGCGCCCGACCGTCCGGTGCGCGATCCGTGGTCGGAAAGCGGCAGCGTCATGGTCTGGCTCCATCCGGATGTCGGCCCGCATCGACGCGACGGACGGTCCATCATCGTCCCGCCTTCATGCCGGGCATTAACCTGGATCAACGCCGTTCCGGCCGGCGCGCGGTCGGGACACCCGGTCCGGACGAACCGGCCAGCCGTTCAGAATGTAACTTTATTGTCCCAGATGCCTCACAAATGTCCCGGCTGAAACTTTATTGTCGGCGAACCGTTGGGATTTCAACGGCCTGGAGCCGGCGGCGCCACGATTCTGACGAATTTCCGCTACACCGGCTCCACAGTCTGGAATAAACCTCAAAGCGGCCGTGTTTCTCAGGTCGGCACCGGGCTTCGGGGCGACCTGGGAACCGCGGCCGCGTCTTCCTACCTGTGGGTGGGCCGTTCCGCCGCATGGCGGAGGGCACCGCCGGACAACGATCGGGTGCGCGGTTGAGCAAATTCGGGGTCGAGCTGGAGGTCCACATCGCGTCGCTGCGCCGGTATGCCCGGTCGCTGCTGCGCAACCGCGTGGACGCCGAGGATCTGGTGCAGGAGGCGCTGGCGCGCGCGATCTCGCGGGCCGACAGCTTCCAGGCGGGGACGAACCTGCGGGCGTGGCTTTTCACCATCCTGCACAACGTCCACGTCAATCAGGTCCGTTCCCGCGCGTCGCGCCCGGACGAGGTGCCGGTCGATGCTGTGGAGCACCGGCTGACCACGCCGGCCCGGCAGGAGGAGCGCGTCGAGGTCCGCGAGATGATGCGGGCGGTCGATGAACTGCCCGAGGAGCAGCGGCAGGTGCTGATGCTCGTCGCGCTGGAGGGCCTGAAATACGAGGAGGTCGCCGAGGTTCTCGGCGTTCCGATCGGCACCGTCATGTCGCGCCTCTCCCGCGCGCGCGAGGCGGTGCGGACCAAGATGGCGAATGGCGGGGCCGCGGCGGGCCTGCGGAGGGTGAAGTGATGACGGCGCACAAGCTGAAGGACGAGGATCTCCACGCCTACGTGGATGGCTGGCTGGACGGCGACCGCCGCCTGGCCGTCGAGCGCTGGCTGGCCGACGACCCGGAGGCCGCCCGCAAGGTCGAGGATTACCGCGCCCAGGCGGCGCTCCTGCACGAGATCTTCGACCCGGTCCTGCGCGAGGAGCACGTGCCGGAGACCCAGGACCTCGCCGACCGCCTGAAGGGCCGCATCGCCGGCAACGACAACCGCCCGGCCTGGTACGCCAAGCCCTGGGTGCGCATGGCCGCGGCCGTGATGCTGCTGGTCAGCGGCGCCGCCGGCGGCTATTTCGGCCGCGGCGCCAGCATCCCGTCGCCGGCGCAGCAGCAGCAGCGCCAGAACCTCCTCACCTTCGCCGAGGAGGCCGCGCAGGCCCACCGCTTCTACACCGCCGACGAGCGCTATCAGGTTGAGATGGGCGCCGACGACCCCGGCGCCCTGGACAGCTTCCTGTCCCAGCGCGTCGGCAAGGAGGTGTTCGGCCCCGACCTGTCGAAGGTCGGCTACCGCCTCGTCGGCGGCCGCTCGCTGCCCACCGACCTCGGCGCGGGCGCGCAGTACATGTACATCAACGACCAGGGCAAGCGGATCACCCTGTTCGCCGGCTCCGCCCCGCAGGGCCAGAACAACTCCTTCAGCTTCGCGCAGAAGGGCGACGTCGCGACCTTCTACTGGGTCGAGGGCCAGCTCGCCTACGCGTTGATCGGCCGCCTGTCGCGTGACGAGCTGCTGGGCATCACCAAGGCCGTCTACGACGACGTCAAGGCTGGCCGCCGCCTCGCCCCGCCGCCGCCCCAGCAGCAGCAGCAGCAGAACCCGGAGGAGAAGAACCCGGACCAGCAGCGCCGCGAGAGTGAGCAGGGCAACGGCGTCCAGCCGGTCAGCGACACCCACAAGCCGAAGGACAGCTGAGGCCGGGGAGTGGAAAGCCGAGGGGCGCCGTTCCCCCGGCTTTCCGACGCCTTGTGGTTTGCCTCCGCGCCGATCACAGCTTCAGGATGATTCCCTGCCCGGTTGGCAGCTCCAGGACCTGATAGCCGCGTTCGGCGAAAAACTTGTCCTCGCCGACCTTCTGGGCGGAATGCTTGCCGTCGGCACCGCGCCAGCCGTAGTCGTCCAGAATGACCATCGCCCCGGGCACGACGCGGTCCCACAGCTCGTTCAGGGCGCCGAGTTCCGCGTGGACGTTGTTCATGTCGATGTGGAGGAACGAGATCTTCTCCGGCGTCCCTTGCTTGAAGCTCTCGGGCACGTAGCCCTTGATGATCCGGACGCGCGTCGCTCCCTCGAACAGGTCGAGGACGCTCTGGTACAGGCTGTCGGTCAGCCCGTCGAGCCTGGGATGGGCATCACCTTCGGACCAGTTGAACACGTCGTACAGCCACAGGGTCCGGTTCGTGGATTCGATGTCGATGGTGTCGTACAGGATGCGCGCGGTGGTGCCCTTGTAGGTCCCGCACTCGACGAAATCGCCTTCCAGCTTCAGCGCGTTGCGGGCCGCCCACACCAGCACCGCGGTCCGCCAAGCCAAGCCACGGGCAATCGGGTCCTTGCTCTTGTCGATCGCGGCCATCATCGCACTGTCGCTCAGGAAGCTCAGGTTCCTGGCGTAGGTGACGAGCGTGTCGCTGGCGAAGATGCCGGATCCCGGAAGTGCCGTAATATAATCGGCAAGCTTCTCCCCCATTCTCTTTGATTTGTTTTCTTCCTGATGGAACGACGTCCATGGAAATTTTTGTACGAAATTGTCTTTTGAACTAAGGATGGCATCCCTGCGGCATCGGTCGATAACATCCTGGATGTTCGGTATCGTCGTTTGGCCGCGCTCTTGCGCATGCTCAAAGCAGACCGCCGCTTCGCCCCAGCGTTCACGCCCTACATAGGCGTACCCCAGGTTCACATAGGTGTTTGGCTCCTGCGGCGCTATAGAGATTGCCTTCTCAAAAAGGGAAATAGCTTCATCCCCACCAACGATCATGCCAAGATTGTTCATGCAGCCTGCATTGTATGGCTGTTCATTCAGAATATCGCGATACAGCCGCTCCGCCTCCGAGTAACGTCCCTCATTGTGGGCCTTGACGGCGAGCGACATCATATCTTCCAACGACATGTCCATTTACCGGCGCCCCATTTCAGATCTCGTGGACATGGACGTTCATCGAATGAACGATATTCCATGGTGAGGATGGCGGCGATTATGCGGGCGGCTCTTGCACGAGCACAAGGAAGATGCGGGGATACAATGTCGCGCATGTCCAAGCCGGTTTCACGTCCATCATCGATGCGCAAGCCGACACCGCCGGTGGCGCCGGCGTGACGGTCCACACGGACGGTCGTCCGGCGTTGAGGGAGTCCAAGCGCGTTCCGCCTTGTGGTGGAATCCCTCGTGCCCCGAATGTTCTTGAATTGTTCGTGTCGATATGCCACGCTCACGGTTGGGCCGGCAACGGCCCGCGGGCGGTTCGGGGCGCAAGGGGGAATGGTGAAGTGAACACGCCCCGCACACTGTTTCACGGTGTTCCAAACCGTTCCATTCGCCGCCGCGGCTCCCCTCACGCCGGCAGCGGCACCCCGTGCGCGGTCAGCGCCCCCGTCTGCCGGCGCTCCAGCGCGCCCACGTCGAAGTCCTTGATTAGGTCCTGGAAGAGGCGGAACCAGTTCACCTCGGCGTTCAGGTGCAGGAAGACCGAACCCAGGCCGATGGCCGCCCGGTCCATGAAGACGAACTCGCGCGGCACCTCGACGCCGCCGACGCGCCTAAGCTCGGCGTGCACCTTCTCCGCCGTCTCGCGGCCGTAGTGGCCGGCGTTGGTCTCCTCGATGCGGCGGGTGCGGTCCTCCATGATCGGGGCGTAGACGAAGCGCGCCCAGATGTTGAGGACCTCCACCAGCTCCTTCGACGGGTTCACGAAGCCCCAGGTGCGGTAGGCCTCCACCGCAGCGTCCTGGTCGCCGGCGCGCAGCGCGTTGTAGAGGTCGATGACGCCCTTGACGAAGCTGGGGTGGAAGACGCGGACGCAGCCGAAGTCCAGCAGGTTGATCGAGCGGTCCGGCCGCACCGTGTAGTTCCCCAGGTGCGGGTCGCCGTGGATGACGCCGTAGAAGTAGAACGGCACGTACCACGCCCGGAACATGTTCATCGCCAGCTCGTCGCGGCTTTCCGGGTGATCCTTGACGAAGTCGAGGATGCGCCGGCCCTCCACCCACTCCAGCGTCAGCAGCCGCCTGGTGGACAGCCCGTGCACCACCGCCGGCACGTGGACGCCCGGCGTGTCGGCCAGCATGGCCCGGTACAGCCCGGCGTGCCGGCCCTCCAGGTCGTAGTCCAGCTCCTCGCGCAGGCGGGCGCCGATCTCCGCGTGGATCTGCCGGGTCGAGATGGCGCTGTCCGACCGCTCGAAGATGGCGAAGATCAGCTGGAGCTGGCGCAGGTCCGCCTCCACGGCCGAGGCCATGTCGGGGTACTGCAGCTTGCAGGCCAGCGCCCGGCCCTCATGGTCCACCGCCTTGTGCACCTGCCCCAGCGAGGCGGCGGCGGCGGCCGCGTGCTCGAAGCTGCGGAACTTCGCCTGCCAGGAGGGCCCCAGCTCCGCCTGCATGCGGCGTTTGACGAAGGGCCAGCCCATCGACGGCGCGTCGGCCTGGAGCTGCGACAGCTCCGCCACGTACTCGCGCGGCAGGGCGTCGGGGATGGTGGAGAGGATCTGCGCCACCTTCATCAGCGGGCCCTTCAGCCCGCCGAGCGCGGCGCGCAGCTCCTCGGCGTGGCGCTGGCGCTCGATGGGGATGCCGAGCACGCGCTCCCCGGCGAAGCGGGCGGCGAGCCCGCCGACGGCGGTGCCGACCCGCGCGTACCGCGCGATCCGCCCGCCCAGCGTGTTCTCTTCGGATTTTGCCATGGCGCCCTAATGTGGGGACGCGGGCGGCGCCGGACCAGTGTCGCCGCCTTGACCGGCCGCGGCCGCTTCGGCAGGCTGCCCGCCGATAAAGGGGAGGGAAGGGCATGAAGGGTCCGGCACTGGCGGCGCTCGCCGCGGTCTTCGCAACCGGTCCCGCGGCGGCGGCGGAGAGCGGCTGGTACCTGCGCGCCGACCTGTCGCGGGATTGGTCCCGCTCCACCGCCTTCCACGACTGGACCTGCGACGGCACCGACCCGGCCCGCGTGCCGCTCTACGGCTGCGCGGCGCGCGGGGCGGGGGACTTCGGGAGCAGCACCGGCTTCGGCGCCGGGGTGGGCTACCGGGTGGCGCCATGGCTGCGGCTGGACGCCACGCTCACCTACCGGCCGGGCTGGCGCTTCGACGGCCACGCCAACTTCCTGCCCGGCGAGGACGAGCCCATGAACGCCAAGGCGCGCACCCTCACCGGCATGGCGAACGCCTACCTGGACCTGCCCGCGCTGGGCTGGTTCGAGCCGTACGTCGGCGCCGGCATCGGCGTGTCGCACAACCGGCTGGACGGGGTGGCGCTGTCCTTCCCGTCGCTGGACCAGCGGGTGTGGACGCCGTCCGGCCGGCGCACGTCCCTGGCGTGGCAGCTGACCGCCGGCACGGGGATCGCGCTGGGCGGCGGGCTGACGCTGGACGTCGCCTACCGCTACACCGATTTCGGCACGATGGAGACCGAGAATGGTGACGCCCCGCGGCTGCGCCGCGGCGCCTGGCGCACCCTCGCCATCGACGGCACGGAGGCGCGCCTGCGTGCGCACGGGGTGAGCGTGGGGATGCGGTACGGGTTCTAGCCCTGCAGCCGCCGCGTCCACGCCGCCAGCGCGGTCAGCAGCGCCACCACCCTGCCGCGCACCGCCTCGTCCTTCAGCGAGCCGTCGGGGTTGAAGGATTCGGCCGCGCGGACCAGCACCTCCGGCTTGTTCAGCGGGTGCATGTCCAGGTACACGCAGGTCTGGCGCAGATGGTACTGCGAGCGCCCGGTGCCCAGCCCGCCGCCGGCGCCCATGATCGCCAGCGGCTTGCCGGCGAAGGGCTGGTCGGCGCCGCGCGACGCCCAGTCGATGGCGTTCTTCAGCACGCCGGGCATGGAGTAGTTGTACTCGGGACACGCAATCAGCAGCGCGTCGGCGGCGCGGATGCGCTCGCGAAAGGCCTGCACCGGCTCCGGAAAGCCGGCGGCCTCGACGTCGCCGTTGTAGAGCGGGATCGGGGCGATGTCGAAGACGTCGATCTCCAGACCCTCGGGCGCCGCCTCGACGGCAAGGCGCAGCAGGGCGCGGTTGAACGATCCCCTGCGCAACGAGCCCGCGAACCCAAGAACCCGCACCGGTGCCGCCATGCCGCCCTCCCCTTGCCGCTCCGAAAGAGGGATGGGGCGGGCAGGGCGTCTTGGCAAGGGGGGAAGACGGTCAGCCGCCCTGCGCCCTGATCCAGCCGGCGGTGGCGCTGTCCATGGTGTTCTTGTGGGCGACGAACCAGTCCGGCAGCGCCTCGCCCACGTAGCCCCGGGCGAGCATGAGGTTGCCGGCGGCCAGCCGCTTCTCGATCCCTTCCAGCTCCAGCCGCACGCGGTCGTGCTCGTGCTTGTGGATGGGGTAGGGCGGGAAGCCGTGCTGCCGCATCAGCTCCTCCTCGCGGCCCAGATGCTCGCGCAGGTGGGTGGCGATCTTGCCGAAGAGGGCCGGGAACTCGGCGTCGTCCGCACGGGCGGTGACGGCCAGAAGCTCGACGAACTCCTGATGGTCGGCGTCCATCACGGCGTTGCCGACCTTCATGCTGTCGTCCCAGGAAAGGGTGGTCATATGCCCTCCGAAAGGGAATTCGGGGGGCACGCTACCACCGCATTGCGGGAGCTTCTTGACTTATGTCAAACCGTGGCGCGATCAGCCGGCCTTCTCGAGTTCGTCGAGGAAGCCGCGGATCACGCCCAGGCCCTTCTGCCAGAACGCCGGGTCCGTGGCGTCGAGTCCGAACGGCGCCAGCAGGTCCTTGTGGCGCAGCGTTCCGCCGGCCTCCAGCATCGCCAGATAGCGCTTGGCGAAGCCGGCGTCGGATTCCTGGTACACGGCGTACAGCGAGTTCACGAGGCAGTCGCCGAACGCGTACGCGTACACGTAGAACGGCGAGTGGACGAAGTGCGGGATGTAGGCCCAGTAGTTGCGGTAGCCCTCGTCGAAGCGCAGCGCCGGGCCCAGGCTGTCGGTCTGCACGCCCATCCAGATCTCGCCCAGGCGTTCCGGCGTCAGCTCGCCGTCGCGGCGCTCGGTGTGGACCTTGGTCTCGAAGTCGAAGAAGGCGATCTGGCGGACCACGGTGTTCAGCATGTCCTCGACCTTCGAGGCCAGCATGATCTTGCGGCGCTTGGGGTCGGTCTCGCTGTCCAGCAGGGCGCGGAAGGTCAGCATCTCGCCGAACACCGACGCGGTCTCGGCCAGCGTCAGCGGCGTGTCCGACATCAGGTGCCCCTGCCGGCCGGCGAGGATCTGGTGCACGCCGTGCCCCAGCTCGTGCGCCAGCGTCATCACGTCGCGCGTCTTGCCCTGGTAGTTGACCAGCAGGTAGGGGTGCGCGCTGGGCACCGTCGGGTGGGCGAAGGCGCCCGGCGCCTTGCCGGGGCGCACCGGCGCGTCGATCCACGGGTTGTCGAAGAAGCGCTTGCCGTAGGACGCCAGCTCCGGCGAGAAGCGCCCGTAGGCGCCGAGCACGAGGTCGCGCGCCTCAGACCAGGGGATGGTGCGGTCGCTGTCGTCGGGCAGCGGCGCGTTGCGGTCCCAATAATCCAGGTGCGTCTGCCCGAACCACTTGGCCTTCAGCTTGTAGTAGCGGTGCGACAGGCTCGGGTACGCCTGCTTGACGGCGGCGACGAGCGCCTCCACCACCTCGTCCTCGACACGGTTGGACAGGTTGCGGGCGGACACCGGCGTCGGGTAGTTCCGCCACTTGTCCTCGATCTCCTTGTCCTTCGCCAGGGTGTTGGTGACCAGCGCGAACAGGCGGATGTTGTCGCCCAGCACGCGGCCCACCACCTGCCCGGCCTCGCGGCGCACGCCCGCGTCGCGGTCGGACAGCTTGTTCAGCGCCTCGGCGCAGGTCAGGTCCTTGCCTCCCATGGGGAAGCGCAGGCCGGCGATGGTCTCGTCGAACAGGCGGTTCCAGGCGGCGCGGCCGACCACGTGCTTCTCGTGCAGCAGCCGCTCCAGCTCGTCGGAGAGCTGGTGCTCGCGATACAGCCGCACGTCGCGGATCCAGGACGCGTAGTGGGCGAGGTCCTTCGACGCGCGGACGCGCGACTGCAGGGCGTCCTCGTCGATGCGGTTGATCTCCAGCGTGAAGAAGACGAGGTGGGTGGAGATGCCGTTCACCCGCTCCTGCGCCGACTGGTAGAACTTGCCGATCTCCGGGTCGGCCATGTTGCCGGAATAGACGAGCCCGGCGTAGGACATGGCGCGGGAGAGCACCTCGTCGATCCGCTCGTACTCGCGCACGGCGCGGGCCAGCGTGTCGCCGTCGAGGCTGGCGACGCGGCCGGCGTAGGCCTCGTGGAACGCCTTGGCCTCGCCCTCCATGCGCACGAGGTCGGCCTTCAGCTCGGGCGAGTCCATCCCCGGATAGAGGTCGCGCAGGTCCCAGGTGGGAAGCGTCCCCAGGTCGGGGCCGGCGGCGTTGTCCAGGGCGGCGCTGCGGAACATGCGGAATCCTCTCAGAAGGGCGACCTTCCCGATATAGGCGGAGCGGCCGGCGATGGAAAGCCGCGCGTCAGCCGCCCGCCTCCTGCACGCGGCGGATGGCGGCGTCCACGCATTGCATGTGCAGCTTGCGCTTGGCCAGCGTGCGGGCGCGCCGCTCGTCGGGGTCGGTGGTCGGCATCGCCTCGATGCGGCAGCCGCGCCAGCCCTGGGCGTCCAGCGCGCGGGCGACCTCGGCGTAACCGAAATAGCCGTTGTCCGGCTGCTCCCACGGCGTGCGCAGATCGACCCGGCGCAGCACGAAGCGGTTGGACTGGCTGCTCGCCCCGGCGTTGGTCAGCCGCGCCACGATCAGCCGCTCGCCGTTCGGGTGCACGACGGAGAGGATCGGGCGGATGCCGGCGATGGGCGGATTCTGGGACATGCAGGCCGGAGCGGGGCGGAGCTATCTCTCCTGTAGAGGGAATGGCGCCGATTGACCAGCCCGGCGTGTGGGGCGGGTCGGGATCGGCCAGCGCATCGCCTCTGATGGAATAGGGGTATTCGGAAGCGGGCGGGCCAGAACCAGAAGTATGCCGGAAAAATTATTGACTATTATCAAGAAATAGGGAAATGCTGTTTTGCGCTGCACCAATCCTGTCGAACAATTGATCTGAATCACTGTTTGAAGCCGCAGCATCCCCATACCCTCTGCCCAATAGCATACGACATTAGCCCGATCATCGGTGCTGCGATCGGATGCGGAAGGCTTGGAGGGTGACATGCTGTTTTCGGTCGGCTCGAACGAGGATGCCGGCGCGCGGCGCGCGATGACCAGCGGGGTCGCGGTCGGCGCGCAGCCCGCCGCCCGGACGCAGACGTTCTGCTCCTCCTGCCAAGCCCGCGCCAAGGGGATGTGCGCGGCGCTGAGCGCGGCCGAGCTGTCCGGGCTGGCCGCGATCTCGCGCAGCCGGGTGCTGGCCTCCGGCCTGCCGGTGATCCACGAGGGCGAGCACGCCGATGCCGTCTACACGGTGATGTCCGGCATGCTGAAGCTCTTCAAGATGCTCCCCGACGGGCGGCAGCAGATCACCGGCTTCGCCAGCGCCGGCGATATGATCGGGCTGTCCTATGGCGACAGCTTCGCCTACACCGCCGAGACGATCACCGCGGCCACCGTCTGCCGCTTCCCGCGCACCGGACTGAGCACCATGATGGCGCGCCACCCGCACCTGCAGGGGCGGCTGCTGGCCATGACCTCCATCGAGCTGACGGCGGCGCAGGACCAGATCCTGCTGCTCGGCTGCAAGAACGCGGCGGAGCGCATCGGCTCGTTCCTGCTGGCGCTGGCGCGCCGTGCGGAGGGCGCGGAGAAGGATCCGCAGCCGACCGTCTTCCTGCCGATGCAGAAGACCGACATGAGCGCCTACCTCGGCCTGCGGCCGGAGACGCTGTCGCGGCAGTTCCGCAAGCTGGAGGACGCCGGCCTGATCGAGCGCGTGGCGGCCGACCGCATCCGCCTGCTCAACCCCGACGCCCTGTCGGACATGGCCGGGCGGGCGGCGTAGCCTCCGCTCAGGCCGTTGCCGCTACGGGGGCGCTCACCGCGCCCTCGCCGACCAGCGCGTCGCCCTCCAGGCGGTAGCCGCGGTGGGCGAACAGCTCCACCAAGTCGCAGTGCGGCACCGCGATGACCGCCAGGGCGCCGCGGTCCACCACGATGCGGCCGGCGCCCAGCCGGTGCGCCAGCTGACCGGCCGCTTCGATCAGGCCGTCGGCGGTCGCGGGCGCGTCGAACAGGCCGGCCACCGCGAACGGGCCGACCCGCAACACCCCCGTCTCGTCCAGCGCGTAGCAGAACAGGCCACGGATGTGGCCGGTGCCCATGCGGCACGCGATGACGCCACGCGTGTCCCCGGTTTCGGTGAACGGCGCGGCCAGGGCGCGCCACTGCGCGGGCGTGAAGCCGGGGCGCAGCGGTTGCACGACCGGGAAGGCCTGGTCGATGTGGGCGGCGGACAGCGGGGCGATGACGAAGCGTCTGGGCATCGGGGTTCCTTTGCCCGGCATCGTGCCCGCCTCCGCCGGCCGGCGCCTTGACCCTGGTCAGGCGCCCGTCCTTACACGCTCAGCCGCTCGCGCAGGTCGTCCACCGCCTTCTTCGGCAGCAGCTTGCGGGCCGTCAGGTCGTCCACCGCCTGGAAGGGGCGGGATTCGACGATCTTCTGCGCGCGCTTCGGCCCGATGCCCTTCAGCGACGCCAGGGCGTCCGGCGCGGCCCGGTTCAGGTCGACCAGCGCCACGGCCGCGGCGGTCACGCCGGCGGCGGTGTCGAGCACCTTGCTGACCTTCCTGGCGGTCTTGCCCTTCTTCGGGCCGAGGGCGGCGTTCACCGTCACCGCCGCACCGACGATGGCCGCCGCGGCATCGACCACCGCGCGCACCGTATCGACGATGGTCGTCTTCTCGGGTGCCGCTTTGGGGGTGGCCCGGGTGGGGGATTTCTTGGCGGCGGCAGGTTTGGCGGCGGCAGGCTTGGCGGTCGCAGATTTTGCCGCGGCGCGCTTGGGCTTGGCGGCCTTCGCCGCGGTCTTCTTCTTCTGTTCGGTGTCCTTGGTCGTCTTCGTGGTCTTGCTCGGCATGGGAAATCCTCCGGCTTTTCAAGAAAAACCCGGAGACCACGCTCGTGTTCCCAAGCTCACGCTCGGTGGTGAGGCGCGGGGCGCTTATGGAACGGAATGGAACACTATGGAACAGTGTGCAGGGGCTGTTCAGTACGCCATCCCGGGTGTCGGCGCAGTACGCCCCTTGAGGATTTTCATCCTAGCACGATCAAGCCCGAACCGGCAATGGCGCAATCGCTTGAAAAGCGCGTGCAGGGGTTCCCTGGGAGGTCTTCGCGCCGGGCTCCCTCCCAACCCCCTCGCTTCGCTGGAGAGGGTCGGGTGGGAGCCCGGCGCGAGACCTTCTCCCTTTACTCCGCCGCCATCGGCTGCGGCGTGGCCGGGGCGCGGAAGGCGCTGAGCAGGTCCGCCTCGCGGGCCTTGGCGGCGGTGAGGTTGCGCTCCTTGACCGGACCGTAGCCGCGGATGTCCATCGGCAGCTTGGCGATCTCCACCGCGAGGCCGAGGTTGCCGCGGTCGAGCTTCGTCAGCATCTCGCCCACCGTCGCCTCGAACTCCGCGATGAGCTGGCGCTCCATCTTGCGCTCCGGCAGCCAGCCGAACGGATCGAGCGGCGTGCCGCGCAGGCGCTTGCCCTTGGCCAGCCAGACCATGGCCTTGCGCATCCACGGGCCGAATTCCTTCTTCTTCGGCTCGCCGGTGCCGTCCTCGCCGGTCTGGCCGAGCACCGGCGGGGAGAGGTGGAACTTGACCTTCCAATCCCCCTCGAACATCCGGTCCAGCTTCTCGAAGAAGCCGGTGTCGGTGTAGAGGCGCGCCACCTCGTACTCGTCCTTGTAGGCCATCAGCTTGAACAGCGACCGCGCCACCGCCTCGGTCAGCACGGTCGAGCCGGGGACCTTCTGCCCCTCGACGCGGCGCGTCCAATCCACCGTCGCGTGATAGCGCGAGGCGTAGGCGGCGTCCTGGTACTCGGTGAGGAAGCGCGTGCGGCGCTCGATCATCTCGTCCAGGGTCTCGGACAGGCGGCGCTGCTCGTCGATGGGGGCGGTGCCCAGGCTCTCCGCCGGGACCGCCGCGGCCTCGACGGCCGTCTGGTCGTGGGCGGCGCGGCGGCCCCAGAGGAAGGCCTGCTTGTTCATCTCCACCGCGGCGCCGTTCAGCTCGATGGCCTTCAGCAGCGCCTCCGCCGACAGCGGGATCAGGCCCTTCTGCCACGCGTAGCCGAGCATGAACGGATTGGACGCGATGCTGTCGCCGAGCAGGCTGGTCGCCAGCCCGGTGGCGTCCACCGCGGCGACGCGGTCCATGCCGCCGCAGGCCTGCGCGATGTCACCGACGAGGTCGCCGACCGGCACCGTCAGGTCGCGCTGCTTGGTGAAGTCGGCGGTGATCAGCTCGTGCGTGTTGACCACGGCGCGGGTGCGGCCGGCCACCATCTTCGACAGGCCGTCGCCGGCGGCGGCCACCACCACGTCGCAGGCCACCACGGCGTCGGCGCCGCCGGCGGCGATGCGGACGGAGTGGATGTCCTCCGGCGCCTTGCCGATGCGGATGTGGCTGGTCACCGCGCCGCCCTTCTGGGCCAGCCCGGTCATGTCGAGCACGCCGACGCCCTTGCCCTCGATATGCGCGGCCATGCCGAGCAGCGCCCCCACCGTCACCACGCCGGTGCCGCCGACGCCGGTGATGTATATGCTCCACGGCCGCTCGTCGATGGAGGGCAGGACGGGGTCGGGCAGGCCCGGGAACAGGTGGGCGGCGTCCACCCCGGCCTTCGCCGCCGGCTTCGGCTTGCGCAGCTGGCCGCCCTCGATGGTGACGAAGCTCGGGCAGAAGCCCTTCACGCAGGAGAAGTCCTTGTTGCAGGTGGACTGGTCGATCTGCCGCTTGCGGCCGAACTCGGTGTCCACCGGGATCACCGACACGCAGTTGGACTTGACCGAGCAGTCGCCGCACGCCTCGCAGACCAGCTCGTTGATGACCGTGCGCTTGGCGAGGTCCGGCATCTTGCCGCGCTTGCGGCGGCGGCGCTTCTCGGTGGCGCAGGTCTGGTCGTAGATCAGGATGGTGACGCCGCCCTCCTCGCGCAGGTCCTTCTGCACGCGGTCGAGGTCGTCGCGGTGCTCGACCGCGGTGAAGGGCGGCAGGCCGGACTCGGGGCCGTACTTCTCCGGCTGGTCGGAGACGACGACGATGCGCTTCACCCCCTCGGCGGTCAGCTGCTTGGCGAGCGAGGAGACGGTCAGCGTGCCGTCCAGCGGCTGGCCGCCGGTCATGGCGACGGCGTCGTTGAACAGCACCTTGTAGGTGATGTTCACCTTGGCGGCGATCGCCTGCCGGATCGCCAGGATGCCGGAGTGGTAGTAGGTGCCGTCGCCGAGGTTGGCGAACAGGTGCTTCTCCTCGGTGAAGGGCGCCTGGCCGACCCACGGCACGCCCTCGCCGCCCATCTGGGTGAAGGTGTCGGTGCGGCGGTCGAGCCACGTCGCCATGTAGTGGCAGCCGATGCCGCCCAAGGCGCGGCTGCCCTCGGGCACCACGGTGGACGTGTTGTGCGGGCAGCCGGAGCAGAAGGTCGGCTTGCGCACGATGCGCGCGACGTGCGCCTTCTGCTTCTCCTGGGCGTCGAGGAAAGCGACGCGCTGCTTGATCCGCTCGTTGTCGATGAAGCGCAGCAGGCGGCGGCCGATCACCACGGCGATCTGCGCCGGCGACAGCTCGCCGGCGGAGGGGAGGATCCACTCGCCGTGCTCGTCGAACTTGCCGACGACGCGCGGGCGGACGTCCGGATGCCAGTTGTAGAGCTGCTCCTTCAGCTGGTTCTCGATGACCGCGCGCTTCTCCTCGACGACGATCACCTCCTCCAGGCCTTCGCAGAAGTGGCGGGCGCCCTCGCGCTCCAGCGGCCAGGGCATGGCCACCTTGTAGACGGTGATGCCCAGGTCGGCGGCCATCTCCTCGCTGATGCCCAGCTCGTCGAAGGCCTGGCGGACGTCCAGGTAGCTCTTGCCGGTGGTGACGATGCCGAAGCGCGGGCGCGGCGAGGAAATCACCACCTGGTCCAGCTTGTTGGCACGCGCGAACGCCAGGGCGGCGTACAGCTTGTGCTTCATCAGCCGGAATTCCTGCTCCAGCGGCGGGTCGGGCCAGCGGATGTTGAGGCCGCCCATGGGGATGGGGAAGTCCTCGGGCAGGATGGGGTGCACGCGGTGCGGATCGACGGTCACCGAGGCGGAGGTGTCCACCGTCTCGGCGATGGTCTTCATGGCGATCCAGCAGCCGGAATACCGGCTCATCGCCCAGCCGATCAGGCCGTAGTCGAGGATCTCCTGCACGCTGGCCGGGTTCAGCACCGGGATCATGGCGTGCATGAAGGCGTGTTCGGACTGGTGCGGGAAGGTCGAGGACTTGCAGTTGTGGTCGTCGCCGGCCAGCACCAGCACGCCGCCGTGGCGCGAGGTGCCGGCGCCGTTGGCGTGCTTGAACACGTCGCCGGAGCGGTCGACGCCCGGCCCCTTGCCGTACCACATGGCGAAGACGCCGTCGTACTTGGCGCCGGGGAACATGCCGACCTGCTGGCTGCCCCACACCGCGGTGGCGCCCAGTTCCTCGTTCACGCCGGGCTGGAAGACGATGTGGTTCTTCTCCAGGAACTTGCGGGCGTTCCACAGGTTCTGGTCCAGCCCGCCGAGCGGCGAGCCGCGGTAGCCCGAAATGAAGCAGCCGGTGTTCAGCCCGGCGGCGAGGTCGCGCTGGCGCTGCATCATCGGCAGGCGCACCAGCGCCTGGGTGCCGGTGAGGTACACGCGCCCCTGCTCGAGCGCGTACTTGTCCTCGAGAGTCACGGTGGCGAGAGCCATGCTTTCCATCCCCGAATCGGCGCGCCGGACGGTCGCGCGCTCTTTGTTCAACTGACAGAAAGGTAATAGCCGCTGTCGTATCAGTCCATCGCCGGCCGGGGTGCCGCGTGAAAAAGCAAGGAACGGTCGGCGGACGCGTCTCCGTCGATTTTCAATATAGGGATTCGCTGGGCGAACGGAAATTACCGGTCCGGACTATCCGCGCCGGGGGTGGCTCAGCCGAGCAGCCGAGGGCCGCGCGGCGGGCGCGGGGCCTCCGACTCCTCCCACATCGTGCCCTCGACGATGGGGTGGCGCTCGATCAGCGAGTCCACCCCGGCGGCGAGGCAGGCGGCGAGGCTGGCGTCGGCGACGGTGGCGTCGCCCTCGCGCGTCACCAGCCAGCGCAGGCCGGCGTGGTGCGCCCGGAGCGTGTCGAGGAAGGCCGGCACGAACGGGTCCACCCGGGTGACGCAGCGCGCCAGCGAACGGGCGATCTCCTCCAGCAGCGGGTCGCCGGCGGCGGCGTGCTGCAGGTCGGCGGTGACGATGCGCAGCGCGGCGAGGTTCGGGGCGGGGCGGTCGAGCACGCCCTCCAACCGGTCCAGCGCGAGCAGCAGGCGCAGCCGGCGTTCGCGCTCGGCCGGCGTGCCGGGGGCGACGGAGAGGCGAGGCGCCTCGGACCCGGCGACCTGCGGGAACAGCGCCTCTCCGGCGGGCGTGGGCGGGGCGGCGTGCGGGGCGGCGGGAGCCGGGCGGCGGGGCTGGCGCAGCACCGCCTCGATCCGGCGGGCGATGACCACGGCGGAGACCGGCTTGGCCAGCACCGCGTCCGCTCCGGCGTCCCAGGCGGCGCGGACGGTGGGCACGTCGGCCTGGGCGGTCAGCACGATCACCGGCAGGTCGGGACGCGGGCTGTCCGGCGCGTGACGGATCCAGCGCAACAACGCCGCCCCGTCCACCGGCGCCATCACCCAGTCGGTGACCACGAGGTCGATGGGCTCGCTGCACAGCAACGCACGCGCTTCCGAGCCGTCGCCGGCGGTGACCACGCGGCCGACGCCCCACAGGCTCAGCATCTCCTTCAGGCCGCGGCGCAGCAGCGCGTTGTCGTCGGCGACAAGGATCTTCATGCGGGCGAGGGTGCGCGGGGTCATGGGCCGTCGGTTCGCTCGGTCGTTCATCGTCGAGCGGGAATATCGTCGGTGGAGGCCGCGGGTGCAGGGCGGGGAGAGGGGTTAGCGCCATTCCCGGCCGGCTCGCCGGGAGGAACTCCCGCCCGGTGAGGATGGTGGCCGGGTGGAGACCGCATTGGGAGGACGGCATGGCCGATCAGGACGACCGCGGGCGCGCGGGGCAGACCGTACAGAACACCCGCATCCCCGATATGGGGTCCGAAGGCGGCGGCCCGGTTACCCCCGGCCGCGCCGGGCGCGGCATGGGGGTATCCACGGGGGATTACACGGAGGAGGGGAAGCCGGGGTGATGTGAGGTGTCGTCCCCACCCGGGACCTCCCCTGCGAGGCGGGGAGGCCGGGGTGGGGCGAGTGATCCGCTTACCCCTTCACCAGCGTCAGGTCCCGCAGCACCGCCACCTCGTGCGCCTGCTCGTTCAGGCGGGCCTTTACCACGTCGCCGATGGAGACGATGCCGACGAGGTCGCCCACCTCGTTGCACACCGGCACGTGGCGGTGGCGGCGCAGGGTCATCATCTGCATCAGGTCCTTGATGGAGTCCGTCGGCGTGCAGGTGCGGACCTCCTTGGTCATCAGGTCCTCGACGCGGTCCTCCAGCGCCTCGTCGCCGTGATCGGCGATGGCGCGGACGATGTCGCGCTCCGACAGGATGCCCACCAGCTTGCCGCGCCGGTCGCGCACCACCAGCGCGCCGATGCGCTTCTCGGTCAGTATCCGGGCGGCGTCCGCCACGGTGTCGTTCGGCAGGATCGAGACGATGGTGTGGCCCTTGGTGCCCAAGACGTCGGCGATGGTGCTCATGGCGTTCGCTCCCCCTGGATGGCAGGTGCTTGCTGCGCGGATGATCGGCTCCTTGATCATCTAGAGTGCCGCCCCCGCACCGCAACGGCGCGAACAGATTTGCAAGATTACAAATTTCTAATGGGCTGGCCTGGACGCCCGGTCCGGGCGCGCCTATCCTCGCGGCCGGAACGGCGTGGCGGGAAGGAGCGGGCGATGGGCGGGTGCTGCGGTGGGTCGTGCGGGACGGGCGGCGGCCCGGCGAACCGTCCGGTGGACTACCGGCGCGTCCTGCGTCTGGCGCTGCTGGTCAACGCGCTGATGTTCGTGGTCGAGATGGCGGCGAGCGTGCAGGCCGACTCCATGGCGCTGCGCGCCGACGCGCTGGACTTCCTGGCCGACGCGGCCAACTACGGCATCAGCCTGTGGGTGCTCGGCCGGGCGCTGGAGTGGCGGTCCTGGGCGGCGCTGGCCAAGGGGCTGTCGCTGGGGGGCCTGGGGCTGTGGGTGCTGGGCAGCGCGGTGTCGAACGCCGCATCCGGCGTGGTGCCGGACGCCCCGGTGATGAGCCTGGTCGGGCTGCTGGCGCTGGCGGCCAACGTCTCGGTGGCGGCGCTGCTGTTCGCCGGACGGCGCGGCGGTGCCACCGTGCGGTCGGTCTGGCTGTGCTCGCGCAACGACGCGCTGGCCAACGTGGCGGTGATGATGGCGGCGGCCGGGGTGTGGACCACCGGGACGGGCTGGCCCGACCTGATCGTCGCCGTGGGAATCGCCGGGCTGTCGCTCAACGCCGCGGCGTCGATCCTGCTGCAGGCGGCCGGCGAGCTGCGCGCGGCGCGCGGGGCGCCGAGTCGCTAGACCCGGCGCCGCCCGCGTCACTCGCCCATGCCCAGGGCCTGCTTGTAGAGCTCCAGGATGGCTTCCTGTTCCTGCAGGTCGGCCTTGTCCATTTTGCGCAGCCGGACGATCTGCCGCATGATCTTGGCGTCGAAGCCGGTGCCCTTGGCCTCGGCGTACACTTCCTTGATGTCGTCCTGGAGGCCCTTTTTCTCCTCCTCCAGGCGCTCGATGCGCTCGATGAAGGAGCGCAGGCGATCCACGGCGATGCCGCCGACGTCGGACATGATGGCTAACCCCTGAACCGGTGTCTTTTGGAGCGGCGACGATATCGGCGCACCCCGGCCTTCGCAAGGGCCGGTGCAGCTTTCGGTTCGCTTGTCACGGACGGAGCGTCCGTGTGCCAATCCAACGAAAGTCGGATCGCGCGGGTTGCCACGGTGTGAGAAACCGGCCGGAATCCGGGTTGTGTGGCGCGGGGGGCGCTTCACAAGCCGCATGGATTGCGGCAAACATGCCTAATCAGCGAGCGAATTGCTTTCGACCAGCACATTCGGGGAAGGGGAAACAAGAATGAAGGTCGCCATACCCAAGGAACGGCGCCCGAACGAGGCCCGCGTCGCGGCGTCTCCGGAGACGGTGAAGAAACTCAAGGCGCTGGGGCTGGACATCGTGATCGAGAGCGGGGCCGGACTCGGCGCCGCGGTCACCGACGCCGCCTACGAGGCCGCCGGCGCCAGCATCGCACCGGACGCCAAGTCGGCCCTGGCGGACGCCGACATCGTGCTGAAGGTGCAGCGCCCGCTGCTCGCTGCGGAAGGCGGCGCGGACGAGCTGGCGCTGATCAAGCGCGGCGCGCTGCTGTTCGGCATCCTCAACCCGCACGCCAGCCGCGACGCGGTCAAGGCCTACGCGGACGCCGGGGTGAACGCCTTCGCGATGGAGTTCATGCCGCGCATCACCCGCGCGCAGGTGATGGACGTGCTGTCCTCCCAGGCCAACCTGGCCGGCTACAAGGCGGTGGTGGACGCGGCCAGCGAGTACACCCGCGGCTTCCCGATGATGATGACCGCCGCCGGCACCGTGCAGCCGGCCCGCGCCT